>JACPDT010000020.1 GCA_016183865.1 Armatimonadota bacterium
AGGCTTTGGAGGCCAGGGATCAGGGAAAATGCCGTACATGGGCTGAGGCGAAGGATCAGGCTTTGGAGGCCAGGGATCAGGGAAAATGCCGTACATGGGCTGAGGCGAAGGATCAGGCTTTGGAAAAATTCCATACATGGGTTGAGGTTCCGGCTTGGGCGTGGGTTCGGGAAATATACCGTACATCGGCTGGAATCTCGGTCCGCCACAGCAGCAGCCGGAGTCCCCTCTGCGGAGAGCAAGGGAAGAGAATCTGACATCATCGGTACCGGACATGCGCTCAAAAATCTGACCAGGATCCCTTAAATCCTGCTGTCTTATGGGCCGGGTGCCATGAACCCTCTGGGCGTCACCGATTCTTTCGATAGGCCGATCCTTCTCACTCATGTGGAATCCTCCTGTTTCAATCCTCCGTAACCACAACCTCTGGAGTGCCTTCTGCCCTGATATACTTGTCATAAGCATAGACCGCGATTCTTTGAATCTCCTCCAAGAGTATCGTGGAAGCGACGATCGCGCATTTGCGAATCCCTCCCGCAAAGAGGGCGCAATCTTCTCTGCAGTCGGTCTTCATGAAGGGACAAAAAGGCATTCTCTTACCCCCTGATCAAAGATTTGGTTCGGGTTCCATTTATCAGGTTTTCACGACGCCCGAAGCAGTTGTCAATAGATGCACAAAGAATTTAACAAGCCGTTAAGGATGTGGAAACATCAGGGCGTCTGGCTGTGGAGGACAAAATTCCCCTTGAGATCGGAGAGGAGCTTGCGATATTCCGCCTTTTCCCGTTCTTCCATCTTGTCTTCGATCTTGTCCAGAATGAAGGCGGCGCAGTCAATGGCTGTTTTGGCCTGGGCGAGATCCTTGACGATCAACCTGGTCACGGGATTCGGAACGAGTCCCAGGTTCTGCCATGCCTGTCCATATAACATGGAGAAAACGGCCTTCAGAAGCTCGTAAACATCCCTGGGGAGAGGAAGTCCTGATGTTTCCGGCGATTCCGATTCCTGCGGATTGACGGTTTCTTCGGTCATATTCTCTTGCACGATGCTCCTCCTTTTCTCATCACACAAAGCCGCAAAACACGGCTTGCGCCACCTGAACGTTCTCCGAACACGAATCGCGCGAATATGCCAATGTCACGAATATTTTCTCATCTTGCCGTCATTTGTGTCCATTCGTCCATTAGTGTCATTCGTGTTCTCTTGCGAATTCAGCTCTCCTGCGTAACTCGCGACAAAAAAGATCGTTTAGCTTATGCAGCCATATCCACAAGCAAACCAATGAAACTGGGAACCTGAAAATCGAGAGCGCGGCTGAGAGGCGCCGCCTGCCCCCCCTGGTTCCCTCTTGAATCCCGGGCATCCCCCTGATCGAAGCGATCGCGCACGGCCCGAGTCAATTGTGCCGCCTGGGCAAGAGAGCGCAGAATTGAGCTCAGCACATCAGCCTGCTTGTCCCCGTGGTCTTCTGCCTCCACCCTCCGTTTCAGGCGTCGTATGTAATCCAGCTTCCTCTCCACGTCGTCCTTCGTCAGTTCTTTTCTGCGGATGGACTCAGGGTCTGTGTCCCCCTGATTCTCGGGAAGACGCACCTCCTGCTCCAGTTTCCGCAGCTTCTGCTCAAGGCGATTCTCAAGGGATTCCAGCTTCTCAGAAGTCTCACGACGAGATGGCTGTTGAGTATCGGGCACATCCAGGGCGGGAGGGGAGACATCGAAAACATGGGGTCCCTGCGGCTGGGAAGGGGAAGAGGTGTCTTGCGTCTTCGGTGATGAGACCGATTGGGGCGACTCCTGATCGTAATAAATCTTTGCCCTGGATTCCCCCCCCGATACGACGAGACGCTTCAGATTCGGATCATAGGAGTATTTGAGGATGATCTGCTTGTCTTCAACCCGACCTCCGGTGACGAGAGCCCTGTGCTCAAAGGTCCGAAGGTTCTCCGCCTCATGGGCGGCGACAACCATTGGAGCGGATTGGGGGGTGGCGAATTTCGTTTCCCCTTCGCCCCGAAATACGAGAGTGGGTATCTGAATCGGTGAAATCGTCGCCACGGAAGCGATTCCTTTCCGTCTCCGGCAGTTCTTCAGGCAGAAGCATTCACGATATTGGCCACACCGTCCCGATTCATCTGCTGGATTCGGAGCGCGTCCACAAGAGTTTCGTTGATGACATTGAGAATCGTGTTCTGCGCGGCCAAAGCGGCTTGGAGAGCATACATCTGAACTTCTGTTTGAACCTGTCCCATCCTGGCTTCAGTAATCCCATCCATGGTTTTTCCTCCCCCTCAATATCTATCTCTTGTAAACATCTCTATTTTACCAGAATTTCAGCCGGTAGTCAATAAAAATCATGTCAAGGACCCCATCACCGCAGCAAATCCTTTACCTTCCTGAGGGCATCCTGATATCTGTAATAGGTCTTAAGCTCCTTCTGCCACTTGGGTTTGGCGGCCTGATAACCGTAGTCTCTCTCGAAGCGGACGCAGTCGAGCAGTTCGGAACATCTCTGCACCTGGAGGTTCAGGGCTCGGATGAGCGCGTTTTTCAGGGAGCCGGCTGATGATGCTACATCCACCTTTGCCGTCAGAGCGGCCACTTTGTCCCGATAGTACTGAAACTCCGAAATGGCATACTGGTATGAGGCTTTGCCGTTTCGGATGTCGGCCGTGACCCTGGAAAGTCCTTCATCCACCTGGGCATTTTGAGTCAACACGCGCCTTGCTAGGCTGTAGAAATCATCCCTTGCGCCCCCTGGCCCCCCGGGCGGCATGGGTTGGGAAACGGTCGCTCCCCAGAGAAATGCGAACAAAAGGCACAAAAAAAGAAGAGCGATTTTGGACATGAGCCTTACCTCTTTCCGTTGTGGGTGTTTTTCTTGAGATATTCCCACAATCCGGTCATATACCTCTCTCCCGGGTCTGAACGACCGAACGATGCAGGGTAGCAATCCGGCGACCGTCGGTCGCCGTAATCCGTATATTCAGGGACAACCTTCCTGCCTTTTGCCACTTGATAATGACCGTAAACCTTGTCCCCAGGAATATTGTACTTTTCTGCCAGATATCTGACCAGCTCATGACTCGAGTTGATCAGCTTCCTGTTCTTGAGCAGACTCGCCTCGTTCAGCGCCGCCATTTCTATCGAGATTGCCACATGGTTTACGCCATAGGCCCCTCTGCATTTTCTGCTCAAGGGAAGGATCTGATAAATCTTGCCGTCGTTGTCAATAATGAAATGGGAGGACAGATGTCCGAATACGACCCCCACATCTCCATCGTCGTAAGGCGCCCCGTTTCGGAAGGTGTTGTACGCACTCGTCATAGTGGCGGATGCCGTGTAATGCATTACAATGGCCTTCGGAGCCAGTTCCAGAGAATCATCGTGATAGTGCCTTTGAAAGTAGGCGCGATATTCTTTTTCCCATTTTTGGTAGGGTAGAAACTTCTCGATGATGGATTTCTCGAATTCGAGGTCACGTGCACCCGCCAGATACGGAAGGATAAGGACAAGCGCAATCAGCGCTATTCCGGACAGGCCTGCCCTATTCAATTTTGATGATTCCCAGCTTGACATTGAAACGATAGTCCTTCTTGTCATGGGATTCGGGATGGGGGCAGACGATCTCGAAGACATTTCCGGGGCCGGGAAGACGTTCAATCCGATACGATTCGCCGGTTGCAGGCTCCCTGGGGACCTCTTTGATCCCATCAAGGGATGGAGGCAATTCACCCTTGTGCCGGGTGAGCCAGGATATTACGGCAAAGGCGGCGCGCTTCATTTCCACGGCGCAGGCGTGAGATCTATTCGTGTCGGGGGGGGTCAGCTTCTCCTGTCCTCGCTTGGGCGAACCTTTAGGGGCGGGTCTCTCAGGCTGTTGGGTGGGAAGGCCTTTCAGGGAAGTCAAGGTCAGTTTCTCGATGTTGTGAGCCTTCGGATTCGGACAGTCCAGGGAATAGCTTGATCCGTCGGGGGCGCGCCTGTATGAGTAAATCGCTCCGGTCGCCGGTTCCACGATTGGGGACTGGGTCAACCGGGAAAGCTCTTCATCTGATGGATATGTGCCGAAGGTCAGGGCATACCACTCCAAGAGGAACTGGTACCTCGACATGGCTTGAACACACCGATTCAGGAGCTCATCCCGTGATTGTGCCGAGCTTGCCGGACTGACCAGGAAGATGAGTGTGAAGAAGGCCAGGAGGATGTGTAGTTTCTTGTATCTTTTCATTCCCGCTCAATAGTTCTTACAATGGAAGGTTTTTCCTGCGGTGATATGAATCATAATCTTGTCATGAAAAAAAGTTTCTTGTTTCTGGTTTTCGTTTTGTGTGGAATTTCCGGCATTGCCGCGGCGGGTGGGGAAGACCTGGCCGTCAACCCGTTTCCATCAGGTGAGAAGATCATTCTTTCCCGGGATGACCCGCGTGTCGGAGACGGGATCGCTGTGTTGTGCGGTATTTCGAATTTGGGTGCAGGGGAAGCAACGGGAAAGGTATCCTTTTACGATAATGGAGAAAAAATAGGCGCTTTTCCTTTGCAGGATTTGCTGCCAGGTGCCGGCGGGCTCTTCAGCCAGGTGGCCTACGCTTTCTGGCATCCCTTGACAGAGGGCGCCCACCTGCTGAAGGTGGAAGTCGAAATCGGCGGGAATCTGCTGGATGGAAACGAAAAAAACAATCAGGCCCGGTTATTCGTAAATGTTGAAGGGGTCACAAGAGAGGTGGAACATAGGAGGATTCTCAAGAATCTTCTGGGAAAACCCACGCTGGAATGCAGAGAAAAAGACCTCAAATTCGTGGTCCTGGACAGGGTCAGTTGGCCTCCGGATCAACATCCCCCCAGGCCTGTGCTGAAGGAGGCGTGGGTGATAGCAAGCATTCGAAATCTGGGATATGGTCCTGTTGCCGTGTCAGGGATCACTCTCTCCGCCGATGGGGAGGCGCCGTCCGCCCCCGGAGCGGACAAGCTTTCCCCTCTGGCGACGTCGGATTCTTCTCTGTCCCCGGGAATCTCAGGAACCGTCCTGTTTCGCCTCACCCCCAGGAAAGCGGGAAAGCAGACGATTGCCGTGATGGGAGAAAAGAGGAGCCTCCTCTCCCGGCTCCTGGAGATACCCGCTCCTTGCGCAGACCAGTGGCCTGTCGGGCGAAAATAATCGGATTCTCTGCTCACAAGCCGGCAACACTTTGGCAATCTGGCGGAAATGGCAGCAATAAAGATTTAACATTCTGCTTCTTGACCGGACTTCTCGCGGAAGTGATATAGTTCTTAAATAAACTCTAATTTGGGGAGGTGCCTTCATGGATCCCTTTGGTGGTGTCGGCAACCCGGGCAATCTCTATCAGCTCTATGCAAACCAGACTACGGCGGAACGGGCGCAGTGGCAGCAGTATTCCCAGCAATGGTATCAGAAAGGGTATCAAGCGGGGCTCACAGGGGGTGGAATTGCCCCTGACCAGTACACCTCCACAATTCCAAGTTATCCGGCTTTTTCCGCATTTCCTTCGGTGCCTTTCGCTCCTCCTGGCCAAATGCCTTTCGATCAGCACGCAGGACATGTTCAGGGCCCACAGGCGCCTTTTGGAATGAATCAGGGACTTGTCCCAGGCTTTCAAGGATTTTATCCGGGCTTCCCGCCGAGCGCGTGTCAGCAATTTCCCGATATGCAGCAGCAGCTTGTCCAGGTGCTTCAGGTGCTGATCCAATTGCTGAGCAGAATGATGGGCAACGGCTCTCCCTTCGGCCCGCTGGGACAGACGCCTTTCGGGCAACCGGGGGCAGCGCCTTTTGGCGCCCCTGGAGCAGCGCCTTTCGGACAACCGGGGGCGGCACCCTTTGGCGCCCCTGGAGCAGCGCCTTTCGGACAACCGGGGGCAGCGCCCTTCGGCGCCCCTGGAGCAGCGCCTTTCGGACAACAGGGGGCAGCGCCCTTTGGTGGCGGGCAACTGCTCGCACCGAACGCCAAGCCTGAGGATTTCAAGCGGGCTCTGGAACAACAGTACGGCAAGCCCTTCGACCAGATTGCGCAGGAATTTGCAGCCGATCATACCAAGGGCGGAAAGGGCGGCAAGGGCAAGGGGCTTTCTCCCGAGCTGATCTACAAGCAACTCGCTCTTGAGAAAGCATACGGAAAAGCGGACAAGATCATGAGCGGCCCCAATGCCAACAAGTTCATGAACCAGGCCTATGACAAACTTTACAACCAGGGAGGGGGAGCGGCGGCATCCGCTGCAGCGGCGGCCTCTTCCAATGTTCAGTTCCAGTACAATCCCGATGGCTCCATCTCGATCATCATCAACAACTCGGCTTCCGCCAGCGCTGCGGCTGCGGCGGATCAAGGCGGAAAACAGGGACAGCCCACTACGGGCCAGCCGAAAGATGACTGGGAAAAGGCGAAAAAGACATCATCTCCCATTGTCCTTGACCTGGATGGGAGTGGAACTCCCGATGTGGCTAACGGGCAGTGGAAACCTCATGCCGACCAGCAGATGGGGCAGAGACGGGCACAGTTTGACATCAATGGTGACGGAAAGTTGGATGATGTTGAATGGGTTGGGCCCAATGACGGACTTCTGGTCATGCCCGACGAGAACGGGAATGTGACCAGTGGGAAACAATTATTCGGTACGGCAGGCGGATATAAGGACGGCTACGCCAAGATGCAGACCCTCGACCGCAACGGCGACGGGAGGCTGGCCGGGGAGGAGCTGAGCGGCCTTAAAGTGTGGCAGGACAAGGACGGAGACGCGAAAGTGGGAGCCGGTGAAATGAAATCCCTTGCCGACCTGGGGATCACGGAGATTTCGACACAGCATAGCGGAGACTGGCAGTCCAGCTTTGTGCAGAACGGCCAAACAAAGAAAACCTGGGATTGGTGGCCCACGTTTATTTAGCCTCAAGTGACAAGCATTCTGATAACGAACAACCTGGTGGAAGACTTCGTAGGCACTGCCTCCGAGACTTCCACCAGGGTTCATGTGGGAGAAAAGGAGGCTTTCCGGCTTCTTGGTGAGCAACCGGAGACCGGTCCTCTGGTTTCTTTCCTGCGCCTCTATGTTGCCTCGGAATGCAAGGACCTCTTCTCCATTCACATTCGGGACTGGCACCCAAGAGATGACCCTGAATTCGAGCGGTATGGGGAACATTGTGTGGCAGGGTCTGAGGGCGCTCGTTTTGTCTGGGACCGGTGGCTTTCCATTCCGGAAAATGGGCGGCACTTTCCGATCCACTCAAGGAGGCTGAACCTTTTTGCAGAGGGAATCCTGCCCGGGCTTTTGCGCTTTCTCCTGCACAGAGAAGATCCGCTATCCGTGAGATTCGGGGTCATCGGAGTGACCACAAATATCAAAATTTTCAATATTTGCGAAGGGCTCATGGATTACCTGGAGGCCCGGCAAGTGGCGGTGTGCAGTGAGTTGACGGCAAGCACCAGTGTGCGGAATCACTTCAAAGGACTGGATGATCTTGAGAGCAGGCTCGGGGTCAAGGTCCTGGAAAGGGTGGCGGAATTTCGGAAGTAGCTCTCCGTGACCGGAGACACACAACCATTGACGGGGCGTCCTCATTATGACGCCCCTTCCATCACATCCCCCACGGCATTGGCGCCCGGTGAGCGGCAAATCCTTGAACGTCTTTGTCAAGGTTCGAAAAGTGTCTCATTGGAGCCGCTCCGGGGTGGATACAGCGGCAGTCGCCTTTTCCTGCTTGACCGAAAGGACAGGGAAGGGCATGTCCTGGCCAAAGGGGTTGCAAAAATAGATTCCCCTGAGAAGATCACCCGGGAACGAAGGGGCCATCTTCTCGCAAAGGACATCCTGGGACCCAATGTGCCGGAGGTCATTGCCTTCGCCTATGAAGAGGATCTTGCCGGGGTGCTTCTGTCTCTGGCGGGCATCCGGCGTCCTCCGTTGCGCACTCTTCAGTCTGTGATGACGTCCCTCGACGGCTCACCTGAGACTCTTGCGGAGCTTGAGGAAATATGGGATGAGGTTCTGGGCGTTCTGGCAAGTCTGTATTTTCCGGGAAGGGAGGAAAGACTCAACCTTTATTCCCACAATACCTTTCAGGAGAAGTATTCACAGCGCACCATAGATCGCTTTTCCACCCTTTTGTCCTGGCCGGCGTCACGGGAGAGCCTTCTTTTTCAAGAATGGGGTCTCACGCTCAAACATCCCCGGCTTTTCTATGAGGGTGTTCTTCCTCCGGCACTGAAAAGGCCGCCGTGGTATGTGGCATGTGGAGTCGCCCACGGCGATCTGAATGGCGCCAATATCCTCCTGGATAAGGTGAAAAACGTGTGGCTGATTGATTTCTTTCATACCCACGAAAACCACCATCTCCTCCAGGATTTGACCAAACTGGAGAATGACCTGAAATTCCTGATGACACCCCTCCCTTCGGATGAAGACCTGAAGGCACTGGTCCGCATGGAGGGGCTGGTCCAAGAACAGAATTCCCTCACAGAACCTCTTCCGGAAGTTGTTGCGCTTCCGTCGCGAATCCTAAAGACCTACAACTCCATCAGGCGTTTGCGGGAATTCGCTTCACAAGTGACAGTGGATCCGGGCATAGGCAATTACCGTATTCCGCTCCTCAGATACGCCGCGCACACCATGGGTTTCGAGGAGTGCACACTCCTGCAAAAAAAGGCGGCTGCAGTCTCTGTGGCCTTGTTGTGCGAGAAACTGAGCAGAGGTTAGCTGCGGAGACACTACTGGAAGAAAGTGACGAAAAGAGCGCCGATCCCTGCAAGACCAGTGACAGGGGGGAATCACCGTGGAAGAAAGAAGGGAAATTTCCTGCAGAAAGTGTCTGCACAAGAATCTGATCATACCCGATGCTACGGGTCCGCTTTATTGTGAGCTGTGCGGAGCCACCCTGGATCCCCTTTGCCCCCAGTGCGGAGATTTGCACAGACCCGGGCCATGCCCGTCCAGAAGGAAAAAAAGGGGGAAGACCCTGGGATGGTTTTCTGCAGCCGCGACCCTGCTGCTGGGCCTGGGGTTCTTGCTCAAGATGATCACAAGCGGTGCTTTGGGCGACTACCAGGCCACTCCAAGAATAGATGTGGTCTTCCTGGTTGATACCACGGGAAGCATGGGTGATGAGATCAGTGTCGTGAAAGACAAAATCGGGGAATTGATGGATTCAGTGGAAGGGGGAACCCCGAAGCCTCTGGTGCGCTACTCTATTGTTGCTTACAGAGACAGGGGAGAGGACTATGTCGTCAAGAAGTTTCCCCTTGCAAGCGACAGGAAGCAGATAGCTGCGTGGATACAGGACATCCAGGCCGACGGGGGAGGAGACCTGCCTGAGAGCGTAAATGAGGCGCTTCACGCGGCAGTGCAGGAAATGAATTGGGACCTTTCTCCCCGCTGTGAGAGGATTCTCTTTCTGATCGGAGACGCGGGACCTCACCTGGATTACTCCCAGGACTATTCATACAAGAAAGAGGCAAACCGTGCGAGAGAAAAGGGGATTTCGATCCATGCCATCGGATGCAGCGGACTGGACCCCAGGGGTGAACAGGTCTTTAGATACATGGCGCAGGAGACGGGAGGCAAGTTCGATTTCCTCACATACCATCAACAGGTCACGACCGATTCAGGGGAGACCTGCGATGTAGTAACGTATGGTGGGAAGGATTACAAGCTCTCCGGGAGCGGGTCCGACCGATGGCGGGAAGGCAGGAGGTTCCTGGATGAGGAGAAGCCGAAGGCCGCGCCCTCTTCCCTCATCAGAAACAAGCCCTGCGGCATACTGGAGAACAACCTGGACACAGTGCTCACCGAAGCAGTAAAACAAAAGGCCCAGGATCGCGGAGTATCGTACTAGACAAAATACCGAATCCAGCGATAGAGCCAGGGGGAGCCGTGCTTCTCCATACCTTGCACGATGCCTTCCAGATACCAGTATTCGGAAAGCTGACGCACTATTCTTTTAGGAATGGGACCCTGAACTTCGGATGCAACCCGCTCCCATAATGGCACAAGACACCGGTTGCTTACGAGGGCCCTGAAGAGAAAGTTTCCCAGGAAAATCCCGGTTGCCAGGCGGCTTCGCCAGTGAGGGTGTTTCCTGAGGAAAAGAACCGCGCTTCTGCCCTTTTCCCGAGCTTGTTCTCTTACGGCTGGAAGGTCTCCAAACGAGACGGGCGGCTTGCAGTGGAAGAGATAAGCTTTCAAGGAAAATCTTGCCCTGACCCCTTGAAGGCGGAGTCTCATTCCCAAATCATTGTCCTCAAATCCATACTCCGTAAAGGATTCATCGAACAGGCCTGCTCGAACCAGATCCTCTTTTCGAGCCGATGCGTTGCAGGTGCAGAAGAAGGCTCTTGAATAATCTTGAAGAGTGGGGAAGAAACTCGTGGGCATGGTGGTTTCGGAAATATTGACAATCGGCCCTCTCCCCACGCTTCCAGGATACTCTTGATGGAGCTTCAGGTGCCCCCTGATGAAGAAAGGTGGGGCAAGGACATCATCATCCACAAACAGGATCAGGCTCCCCTCCGCCTTTTGGATACCGGCATTTCTGGCGCAGGCCCGACCCATGTTCTCCTGGCGGACGTATTGAATCATGAGCGACGACCGTGACTGTTTCACGACGGAGCTGGTCTCGTCCGTTGACCCATCGTCCACGACCACGACCTCAAAGGGCTCTTCCAGGTCCTGCTTGGAAAGGGTATCGAGGGTTCGCGCGAGGTATTCCGCCCTGTTATAGGTACATATGACAACAGAGAGGCGAATCACGGATGGTTACGAGAGGGTGTCATCGGCCTTCTTCCCCTGGGGATGGCCGACCTTTTCTTTCATTCTCCTCAAACACTCTGAACAGAGGAGGTTTCTCTTCTTGTCAATATCGAATATGTTCGTGGAGTAATGCATCACACAGATACGATTATAGCAGTGCTTGAGTCCCATGGCGTGGGAGAGCTCATGGATGCACTCTTTGAGAGCCCTCTGAAACAGGACGTCATCATCGGATGAATGCCCGTAGAAGTCGGGCTTCAACCGACAAAGGGACACGAGAGCGACTCCATCGCTTACATTGGTTTCCCCAATAATGAAATTATTCGAGATGCCGTAGATATCCACGTCCACCAGGCCGATGGCATATCCGCTTCCCTCGGACCTGATGTTCTTGGTCTTTTTTAGAATTGCAGGGGCAAAATACTGCTTCTTTATGTTATTATAAGCAAAACGAGGAAAGGGCTGGGTACGCTGAACTTGAAACTTGAAGAGAAATCGCTCTTCGAGGCAGCAGGCCAGACGGTATGCAAGAAAATCGTCAATCTGACCCATGGGAAAGATGTCAATCGTGGGCATCCTCGACCTCCTTTACCGGAAAAGGTTGCAAAAGCAGGTACTTATCATATACTGTATATCGGCATTCCCACGAAATTCCTTATAGCTTGAACTCAGAACCGGAATCGGTTATAATATTTTGGGGGGAGATTCTAAGGAGCTACATGCCCGTATATTCTTTTGAAGCCTTTGACGGTGAGGGGAAGGTCTTCAAGAGCACCG
>JACPDT010000076.1 GCA_016183865.1 Armatimonadota bacterium
CGATCGAGAAACCATGGAGGAGGAAATGGAAATCCTGAGATCCGAGCTCTATTACCACCGAGGCAAGAGTCGCTCAGAGAGCAAAAAGGTGGGTCACAGATAATGGGAAAAGAGGGTCAATCCTATCGCGGAATCTACATCGGGACGCTCTCCAACCACATGGCAGTGCCCGGGACCCACCCGGGCATCTTTTTCTTCAAGGAAAAAACGAAGCGGGGTGGAATTCTTCTTGAGCCTCCGGCTGTTCATGCGGTAAGAGAGGAAATCTGAGTTATGACATCTTCTTTGTCCAGTTGCACAATTTCATTTCGGGATCTTCCGAAGCACAGACCCCTTTTCTGTGATTTTCTGGATTCCTTCAGTCGGGTATCCCAATTCTACAGCGCTGATCCCAGGAATGAGTCGTTCTTTCCCCAGATTGCTCAGACCATTTCGCGGCAGACCTATCCTCGGGAGGCTCTGATGCGGATACTGGACGCCCAAAACAGGGAATGGGGCGCCGGCGCCCGAGTCATGGAGAACATAGAAAAACTGGGCGAGCCAACTTCCCTTGCGGTCCTCACGGGACAGCAGGCTGGGCTCTTCGGGGGCCCCCTTTATACGGTTTACAAGGCCATGGGAACGGTCCACCTCGCTCACAGGTTGGAAAAAACTCTGGGAAGACCGGTCATCCCCCTCTTCTGGGTAGAGGGAGATGACCACGATTTCGCGGAGGTATCCTCTTGCCGAATCATTGGAAAAAACAATGAAGTCAGGACCCTTACTTATGTCCCGTCTAGCTCGATGCCCCAGGTTCCGATCCATCGGATCTCTTTTGAATCTTCCATCTCCGATCTGTTTTTGGAGATGGAAGCCCAACTGATGGAAACGGAGTTCAAGGGCCCGGTCCTGGCTGAGTTGAGATCGTGCTACAAGGAAGGCGCAACCTTCGTCCAAGCCTTTGCCCGATGGATGGCGAAGCTTTTCGAGCCCTTCGGGCTCGTTCTCATTGATCCCACACAGGCGCCGATGAAGGAGCTCGCCGCCCCTGTCTATGTTCGGCTTTTGGAGGAGTCCGCGGGAATCTCTCAGGATCTCCGTGAAACGTCGAGCAGACTGGAAACTCTGGGCTACACACCCCAGATCGGAAAGGGGCTGGAGGCGACTCATCTCTTCAAGACCAACGGCCAGAGGGCGCCCATTGTCAGGGAACATGATGGGTTTGGGACCAGGGGAGACCTCAGGATCTTCTCCCCTTCCGAGCTTGCAGAAAGCATAAGGGAAGGACCTTCCAATTTCAGTCCATCTGTCGTGACCAGACCCATTGTTCAGGACAGCCTTTTCCCGACCATAGCATATGTGGGGGGACCGGGAGAAATCTCCTATTTCGGGCAGCTCCGACCGCTTTACGAGCGGTTTCGCCTTCCCATGCCGGTTGTGGTCCCAAGGCCCAGCCTGACCCTTGTGGAGGACCGAATCGGAAAAATCCTGAGCCATTATGAACTTTCTCTGTCCGATCTCTTTTGCGGACCTGAGCCCCTTGGAACCAGGATCATCAAAGCCCAGTTTCCTGAGGAGATGGAGTGCCAATTTCAGGTATTGGAACAGGGACTTCAAGAGGCGTTGACCTCTCTGGAGGAAAGTGTAAAAACCCTCGATCCGGTCCTCGTCCAGAGCCTCGGCTCCTTGAGAGGGAGGCTCCTTCATCAGTGCGGGCAATTCAAGGAACAGGTGACCCGGGCTCTAAAGAAGAAAAATGAGATACAGCGGCAGCATGTGGCAAAACTGTGCAATCACCTTGCCCCTTTGGGGCAATTCCAGGAGCGAACTCTCTCGGCTGTCCATTTCCTGGCCAAGTATGGCCGGTGGATCGGGTCGTTTCTTTTTGAGAAAACGGATCGGGAACCGTGGAAGCATCACCTGCTGTTGCTGGGAGAAAAATGAGTGGCCCATGACATGAATAAAATAAGTGATTTGGCGATGAGTGAGGCGCGCCAAGGCGTGATGGGATTTGTGGCGGGGGTCACTGAGAGAGGCAAGGAATAATCGTGAAGATAGGCATGACCTGTTTTCCTACCTACGGAGGAAGTGGCGCCATTGCGGCGGAATTGGGAACACAACTCGCTCTGCGAGGTCATGAGATCCACTTCATCTCATCGGCGATCCCATTCCGATTGACTCATTTTCCGGACAACCTGTTCTTTCACGAAGTGGAGATGACCAGTTACTATCCCTTTCCCGCGCCTCCCTATACCCTGACCCTGGCCTGCAGTCTGGCCAACATTGCGCGCGACCACGGACTGGATCTTCTCCACGTTCACTATGCGGTCCCCCATGCGACAAGCGCCTATCTGGCTCGTGAGATGCTGGGGGAAAAAGCTCCCAGGATCATCACGACCCTTCACGGAACCGATATCATGCTGGTGGGGGAACACCCAGCCTATTTCGCCATCACGAAGTTCTCCATTGAGAAAACCGATGGACTGACATGTGTATCCTCTTTCCTTCGGAATCAAACCCAAAAGACTTTTGGAATCGGAGATTCTCTGCGGGTGATCCACAATTTTGTGGACACGGAACGCTTCAAACCGGCGCCGAGCAAAGCCGTCAGATCACGCCTGGCGCCGAAGGGAGAAAAGATCGTTGCTCATGTCTCCAATTTTCGACCCGTCAAACGAACGGCTGATGTGATCCGTGTCTTCTCGATCATTCGAAGAGAGGTACCGGCAATTCTGGTCTTGATCGGAGAAGGGCCTGATGTGGCTTCTGCGAAGCAGCTTACCGCACAGTTGGGCATGGAATCAGATGTCCTTTTTCTTGGTCTTCAGGTGGAGGTGGAGCGCCTCCTCCCCAGCGCGGATCTGCTGGTTCTACCGAGCGAGATGGAAAGTTTCGGTCTGGTCGCCCTCGAAGCGGCCGCCTGTGGAGTTCCCGTTCTCGCCACGAGACAGGGAGGACTCCCTGAAGTTGTGGAAGACGGTGAAACGGGGTTTCTGACGCCTGTGGGAGATATCGAGGCCATGGCGAGAGCCGGCATCGCCTCGCTGTCCAATGAGGCCCGCCACTCGGCCATGGGGTGGAAGGCAAGACTGCGGGCCAGGAACTCCTTCGATTCAAGGATCATCGTCCCCCAGTACGAAGAATTTTATCGCACTGTGCTGCAAGGAAGCTGTCAAAGAAAGGCGTGAGGAGCGATACTACCATGAACCTGGATGTGCTGGCCATTATGGCCCATCGAGATGATGCCGAGATCACATGCGGCGGCGCCCTTATCCGCATGGCGGATCTCGGATACAAGACCGGTATACTGGATTTGACCCAGGGCGAGATGGGGACCCGTGGGACGGCGGAGCAACGTGCTGCGGAAGCTGATTGTGCGGCGAAAATCATGGGACTGGCCCACCGGGAAAACCTGGGTATTCCGGACGCACAGATTGAAGTCACCCAGGAGAATCGCCTGAAAGTGGCGTCCGTGATCAGGCGACTCCGCCCGAGGGTTCTCATTCTCCCATACTGGGAAGGGCGTCATCCGGATCATTTCCGCACAAGCTCACTGGGGTTCGAGGCTGCTTTTCTCGCGGGGCTTGCAAAACTCCCGATCGAAGGAGAACCCTTTCGTCCTTTTAAGATTCTTTACACTTCTCCCATGATTCCGGCGAAACCCTCGATCGTGATAGACATTACCGATCAGATGGATCGAAAGATGCAGGCCATTGAATGCTATCGCTCCCAGTTTTTCACCGATGAGGGAGGAACGGCGATTTTTCCGCCGCCCCAGGAGCTCCAGGAGATCTTCCGGTCCAGGATGCGAACCTATGGGTCCCTTATCGGAAAGGGTACTGGCGGCGATCCGGGGCAAACCTGTGGATCGCCCTCCTGTGACTTTCTGGCGCCACTTCTATGATCGCGAAACGACAGCGGAGGGTCTGGCTTCGGCGATGGTCTCTTTTCAACTGAAGTACGACTGGGATCTCCTGAAAGTCAACCCGAGGGCCTGTTACCATGTGCAGGATTGGGGGGCTCGATTCCGCTTCAGCGGAAACCCCCATGTGAAACCGGAGATGGTGGAAAGCCCCATAAAAGGCGGCAAGGATCTGGCATCCCTAAGGAAACTGTCACCGACGGAGGGGGTCCTTGGAGATCACCTCAGAGCAATACGGATGATATTCAATCAAGTAGGTCAGGAGACTTTTGTCGTGATGACCCTTTTCACCCCCCTCTCCATCGCCGGGGATCTGGTTGGGAGCGTGGAAAGCCTGAAACGCTATATGAATGAGTCTCCTGAAGCCGTTCATGAGGCCCTTTCGGTCATCACCGAAACATTCTCATCCTTCGCTCCCCTGTGCCTCAAGGCGGGGGCGTCAGGAATATTCTATGCCACAACCCACTGGGCGACTCGCACCAATCTCACGGAAAAGGAATACGAGGTCTTCGGAAAGCCCTATGACCTCAAGCTCCTTGCCGCCTTTCAGGATGCCCCATTGAACATCCTTCACGTCTGCAAGAGTGAGAACATGCTTGGCATCCTTTCCGATTATCCGGTCGCAGCTTTCAGTTGGACGGCAACAGATCCCGCAAATCCGACTCTTGCGGAAGGCAAAGAGCTGACAGGCAAGTGCGTCATGGGGGGGATTGACCATGAGACGACCCTTCAGGAGAACTCAAGGGAAGACCTGTCTTCGGAGCTTGAGAGGAGTGTTCGGGAAACCTCCGGAAGCCATTGGATCGCCGCCCCCGGCTGCGCTGTTTCCAGCCATACACCTGAAGAGAATCTGCGCCACGTGCGGGGCGCCATCACGGGCTTTTCATCCGGCAGGGCTATTTCTTAGCGGGGCTGAGGGGCCGCACCTCCATGAGGCTGGGCAACGCTTTCGGAGAAGCGGTGAGCAATCCCACCACGATTTGAGCAATATCCTCGGGATCCAGTTTCCAGCTCTCCTCCTCCTTGACCTCGGATGGCATAAAACCCGTGTTTACTGACCCGGGGGCAATGCAGGATACCTTGATATTGTACTTTCGGGCCTCCAACATCAAGCTTTCCGAGAAGATCAGAAGTCCTGCCTTGGAGGCGCAATATGCGGAGGCCCCGGGAAAGGGATATTTTCCCGCAAGAGAGGCTATGTTGATGATGTGCCCCTCTCTCTGGGTGATCATGGTATCGAGAACTGCCTTGCAGCAGTGAAAGGTTCCTGTCAGGTTCGTTTCGATAATATCGTTCCACTCTTCGGTCGCCAACTGATGTACCTCGGTCTGCAAAGCCCTCCCCGCCGTTCCCGCGTTGTTCACGAGAATGTGGATCCCGCCATAGGCCTGTAAAGCCGTTCTTGCCAGGGTCTCCATCTTGCGGATCTTTCGAACATCAGCGGGAAAAGGAAGGGCCTCGCCCCCATGTCCCCTGATCTCTCTTGCGACTTCCTCCAGCTCCGACTCGGTCCGGGAGACCAGCACGACCCTGGCGCCGTTTTTGGCGATAGCAAGTGAAACGGCCCGGCCTATTCCGCGCCCTGCACCCGTGACAATGGCTGTTCTGTCGGCAAGTAGCTTCATCGAAAATTGCAAAGAGTCACCCCCCGGAGGAGGTGACTCTTGAAAGCCTGCTCTCTACCTTCTCCCACGGAAGCCACCGCCCCGCCCACCTGACTGCTCTTCCTTCGGACGTGCTTCATTCACCTTGATTCTGCGGCCCTCCATCTCCTTGCCGTCAAGGCCCCGAATCGCAGCCATTGCCTGATCCCGGTTGCCCATCTCAACAAAGGCAAACCCTTTGCTTCGCCCGCTGTCCCTGTCCATAATGACGTTCACGGATTCCAGCTCGCCGAAAGGAGTGAATAGCTCCTTGAGCTCCGCCTCACCCACGGAATAAGATAGATTGCCCACATACAGTTTCGTAGCCATAACCGACTCCCTTCTCCAGTCTCCCTGGAATGAAATTACGGTCTGAAAACCGGCGGGTTCCTTCAGAAAACGCGTTTGACGAGCGCAGAAAGCGGAGAAGAGAATCCACTCAGCGAACCTCAGACTCTAAAAGGGAACCTGGCAAATTTATTATAACATACCCGAAAAAAATTGTCGAGGGGGGTTGATCCGATTGGTTGCGGGGTCGGAGTGTGATTCGGCAGATTGCACATCCATCACTCGCTGGGAACCAGCTCAAGAACGGCAATTTCGGGGAAGCAATTGAACCGGATCGGACAGACAGTCCAGCCGATGCCCTTGGAAATGAACACTGTGCATCCCCGTGGCGAGATCCTCAGGCCACTCTGGTAGTTTTTATTCCTCACTGGCAAGAGGGGCGTACCCACAAAGGGAATATTGACCTGTCCGCCGTGGGTGTGTCCTGATACGATAAGGTCGGTACGGGAAACATATTCCGTGTCGGCCGTGTCGGGATTGTGAGCGAGAAGAATCCGACAGTCTTTGCCAGGCACTTCGCCCAGGATGCCGTCCAAATTTCTGTGATCCTCCCAGAGATCGCCTGCCCCGGCCAGCCACAGCTTGTGCCCGTCCCGCTCAATCCTGGCTGTCTTGTGACGCAGGTCCTGTCCTGTCCGCTTCAGCCAGTGATCGGATGCGGCCGTGTCAGCCCAATGGTCGTGGTTTCCCAGAACTGAATACACGCCTGACGGCGCGGCAAGCCGTCCAAGAGCCGGCCAAACCTGGTTGATCTGCCTTGCCGAATTCCTCTCATGCACGTAATCACCGGTGCAGACGATCAGGTCGGGTTTCAGACGGTTGGCCCGCTCAACCACTTCCCGAATGACTCCCATGGGGACAAGGAACCCATAATGGAGATCCGTAAGATGAACGATTCGAAACCCCGAAAAAACCGTCGGCAGATTGGGCACAGGGACCCTGTACACATTCGTCAGAATGATGTTGCGTTCCACGAGCACAGGATAGCTTGCCAGGAGCCCCAGCGCACCCAGAGCACAGGCTCTTTTCAGGAACTTTCGGCGGCCCAGCTTCGAATCGCGGCTCGCAGAAGGGCTCATTTGCACTCTCGAAGAAACATCGCTCTTGCTTCCGGCTCCTTTTGGAAGAATCATGTTCAATGCGTACTACTACGCCGAAGAACGCCCCTCCTTCAAGTCACTGAGTCGCGCCATCGCCGGAAAAAGGGAAAACCCGGGTGAACACGAACAAAAACCTCGCACCGAAGGAAGGAGAAGATGGATGGAAAAACGCGCTGAAATTGGAATCTTTGGGGGCTCCGGATTCTATCAACTGACCGGCAGTGTGGAAGAAATCAAGGTTGAGACGCCCTATGGCCCTCCAAGTGATACGATCTCTCTTGCCGAGATCGGGGGAAGGAAGGTGGCCTTTCTTCCGAGACACAGCAGAAATCACAGCTTGCCGCCGCACCGCATCCCCTATCGGGCAAATTTGTGGGCAATGAAACAACTGGGCGTCACCCGCATTATCGGCCCTTGTGCCGCGGGATCCTTGCAGAAACATGTCCAGCCCGGGGAGTTCGTCATCTGCGACCAGTTCGTGGACCGGACCCGGGGGAGGGAAGACACCTTTTATGACGGTCCTATAGTGACTCATGTCAGCGCGGCCGATCCTTATTGTCCTGAAATGCGGAGAATCGCAATCGAAAAAGCGGAAGCCCTCCCGAATATGGTTCACCGAAAGGGTACGGTCGTGGTGATCCAGGGACCGCGCTTTTCCACCCGCTCGGAAAGCCGCTGGTTCTCCGCACAGGGGTGGGAAGTGATCAACATGACTCAATACCCGGAATGCATCCTGGCCAGGGAGCTGGAGATGTGCTATCTCAACATCTCCCTCATCACCGACTACGATGTGGGCCTGGAAGGGATGGAGCCGGTCACCGCAGGGGAAGTCCTGGAAGTCTTCAAGAGGAACAATGAAATAGCTGTGGGCCTGATCACCGAAATCATCGAAGGACTTCCCGGTGAGCCGTCGTGCGGCTGCGGCAAGGCCCTCCAGGGCGCCAGAGTCGAATCATGATTCCCGAAGAAATCTCTTTCGTGCAATGCGGCCTGGGCCCCATCGGCCTGGAGCTTGTTCAGCAGGCATTCGATCGGGAGAACCTGCGCCTGGTGGGAGCTGTGGATATATCGCCTGAATTCACGGGACAAGATGTGGGTGCAATTCTCCCCGAGCAAAAACTGACAGGCATCCCTGTCACTGCGAATCTCAAGGAAACACTGAAAGAGACGAGACCCAGAGTCCTGGTCCATGCAACTGTCTCCTCATTCAGAAAAGCTTATCCCCAGCTTCTTGAAGCTGTGCAGACAGGATCGGCGGTCGTCTCCACCTGTGAGGAGCTTTCCTATCCCTGGCAGGCGAGTCCGGATCTCTCCGACTCCCTGGATCGGGCGGCCAAGTATCACAATGTGGCTGTTCTGGGAACTGGAGTAAATCCCGGGTTCTTGATGGATGCACTGGTTCTCACCCTGACAGGGGTCTCGAAAAAGGTGGAAACCATAGCGGTCCACAGAATCATTGATGCCTCGAAAAGAAGGCTCTCTTTCCAGGAGAAGATCGGCGTCGGGCTGGATATCGCCACATTCAAGGAGCGGGTAAAGGGGAAGACCCTGGGGCACAAAGGTTTTCACGAATCCATTCATATGGTTGCCGATGGACTGGGATGGCGGCTGGATCGAGTCACCCAGAGAATAGAGCCTGTTGTCGCAGAAACTTCTTTCCGGAGCCCTGCCTGTTCCATCAAGAAAGGGGACGTCATCGGTCTCCGTCAGGAAGGGTGCGGCTATTCCAGGAAAGAGAGAAAAATCGTCCTGAAATTTGAAGCATACTTGAATGCGGAAAACCCTTGCGACCGGATCCGCCTGGAAGGGACCCCCCCTCTGGTTCTTGAGATTCCCGGTGGAGTCCCCGGGGATACGGCTACAGCCTCTATCGTGCTCAACGCCATTCCAAGGATTTTGATGTGCCCACCCGGGCTCATCACGATGCGCGATTTGCCCCTCATCCACTGGAGAGCATAGATTAAACGGGGACTAATGCGGAGGACAACCAGTTATTCTCTTGCGGATCTCAATTTGCATAATTCTCTGACACCAGCATGAATTGCCTCTCCGAGTGTCGAAGTAAGATCCTCGGAGGTGGTAGCTTTGGGTTCCCGTTCCGATTTCATCCTGCCCCCAGAGGAAATTGAAAACCTTGAAGCATTGCGGCGTGTCGCACGAGCGGAAAAGAACACCGCGGTCG
>JACPDT010000065.1 GCA_016183865.1 Armatimonadota bacterium
AAAGGGAAATGAACGAGGGTGGAAGAAAAGAAATCAAGTCCCGCCTCCTTTGGTTCAGGTATTTTTGTTTCTACCCTATCCATCGGCAGGTGGGACGATCCTATTTCAAAGAAATCAACTCAGAAATGGCGAAACTCTAGACTAAATGAGGGCGATGGAAAGAAGATGTGGAAGAATCACCTGGCTGGAATGCCACCGTCCTGTCGCGATATCCTTGGATTGCCCTGGCTATTAGTGTGCGCTCTTCTTACGAAGAAGAAATTGTTCCCGATCACCTTCTTTCAGAAGGGAAACTCGTTCGGGAAGAGCATCACGGCTTTGCAAATAATGAATACCCCGCTATCCGAACTTTTTTTGCATACTATGGTCTTGAATTGCCCAGCATCCCTATGCTTGCACCTGAATTCCAGAATCCATTGTTCCTGAAGCTTTTCTGTCAGAGCTTGAAAAACAAGGGATTAACAAAGATACCCCCCGGGTTGCGGGGGATCTCTCAAGTATTCAGTTTCTTCATAGAATCGGTGGACGCGAAGCTCTCCGAACACTTGAATTTTGACCCTAAATCGAAGCTCGTGCCCAAAGCTGTGGAGAAACTGATTGAGGAAATGGCAAGAAGAGAGAGAACCTGGTTACCCCGTGAGGAGGCGGCTGCCGCAGTTAACTCTTTCTTGCCGCGTGATGGCTATGAAAACTCGCTTTTCAGGCATATGGTGTCTGAAGGAGTTCTTATGAGCGTTTTGCGGATCACCTTATTGCGAAGTACCTTCTTGACACCCACCTGGATATCTTGTCGCCTTCCAGTTCCTTTCTTCCGGATACCCCCTTGGGTTCTTTCGTCCAGGACGAAAGAGCGTGTAGGAGTAATCGCGGTCTGATCGAGGCTCTTTCAGTGCAGATCCCTGAACGCGTTCAGAAAGAACTGGTGGAAGTGGCCCCTCATTCCGCGAGCTTCAAACCGGTCTGCGAATCTTTTATCGAGAGTTTGATTTGGCGCGATTCGAAGGCTTTTACCGGATCAACATTGCAGTACGTGAACACCCGTATCATCCGAGACCATCGCGCCCACCGCCAGTTCTTGAGGACCCTGCTGACCGTGGCTCTTGATCCATTGCACCCTTACAACGCAGACTTTCTCCATAAGCACCTTATACGGATGAGTCTGCCGAAACGCGATTCCTGGTGGACTATTTTCCTGCATGAGGAATATGGAAGTTGTGGACCCATTGATCGTCTTGTGGATTGGGCGTGGTCTGCCGATAGCAAGGACCATATTTGCGACCAATCCACACGACTGGCAGGAATAGCATTGGCGTGGTTCTTGACGAGCTCTGACCGGGTCCTGCGTGATCGCACGACAAAAGCCCTGGTTGCCTTGTTAATGCAGCGCGTCCGCGTTTTGCTTGAGGTCCTGGATGCGTTCCGGTCTGTAAGTGACCCGTATGTTGCTGAGAGGTTGTTTGCTGTTGCTTACGGATGTGCGATGCAATGCGAGGATGATTCTTCCGTCTCAGAACTTGCAAAATACGTCTATGATTGTATTTTTGCTAACAACGAACCTGTGCCTCATGTACTCCTCCGGGACTATGCACGCGGAGTCATTGAAGTGGCCATGCAACGTGGATTGGAATTGGGCATTGATCCTGATAAAGTTGTTCCGCCTTATCATAGCAACTGGCCGGGATTTCAGATCCCCACCAAGGAAGAACTCGATAAGTTTGGGGAATGGCAGGACGGAATGCTGGATGAGGAGTGGTCTCGTGTTTACCTCTATGATTCCGTAATGGGTCATGGAGATTTCACAAGGTACATCATCGGGACGAATCATAATCAATTTGAATGGTCATCCCGCCGCTTGGGGGAACCCAGAACACTCACCAGGAAGGAGAAGGACGAACATCGCTTCGATTTGTCCATTGCCCAGAGATGGATTATGCAGAAAGTATTGGATCTGGGATGGACGGTTGAGCGATTTGGGAGATTTGATAGAGCGATTCAGCATTCCATTCACAGCCACTATTACAGAAGGCCGGACAAACCGGAACGCATCGGGAAGAAATATCAGTGGATCGCCTATCACGAATTCCTGGCTCGAATCTCGGACAATTTTGAATTCAGGGGAGAGTTGTGGTCTGACAGTTCGACAAAGAAATATGAAGGACCCTGGCAAATAGGGCATGTGCGGGACATAGATCCTTCCTGCCTCATAAGGCGAACAGAAAGGGAGGAATGGCAAAGCCATACGAAAACCTGGTGGTTTCCTGCAACATACGACGGCTGGGCGCCTGCGCTTGATGACGTACAGTGGCTGAAGACTGATGCTGATCTTCCTCCTGTGAAACCCTTACTGGAAGTCGAAGATCCTGCTGACGGATCCAGGTGGTTTGTCCTGGAAGGGTTCTATCACTGGGAGCAGCCGGTACCGCCGGAAGAAGAACGGTTTGAGGTTCCCAGACGTGATCTTTGGTATATGCTCCGAAGCTATCTCGTGAGGAAGACGGATATGGCAAAGCTTTTCGATTGGGCGAGAAAGCAGAATTTTGCAAAGCGGTGGATGCCTGAACCAAGAGATCTTTACCGTGTTCTCTTTGGGGAGATTTTTTGGTCCCCTGCCTATGTCTATCACTGTGATCCGTATTTCGAGTATGAAGAATGGACAACCGGCTCAGGAAGATTGCCCTGCGAGGTTCTTGTTACATCGGAGCACTACCAGTGGTCAGACAGAAGTTTCGACTGCTCCATTGAAGAGGCAATAGACATTTCATTACCTATTGGCTGGCTTGTAAAGCGCATGGGCTTACTATGGAACGGCGGAAGTCGGTTTCATCTCTCTGACAAAAAAGGCAATAAAATAGCCTTCGATCCCTCAGTGCGACACCCAGGTCCCCAGGCGTTGCTGGTCTCCGAAAAAGCCCTGACGCAATTCCTTGATGATCATGGATACGGCATCTTGTGGGTCGTGTTCGGAGAAAAGAATATTCTCGGTGACCATGCATCGGGCAGGGGATGGAATGGCCGCTTGGAGATAAGCGCTGCATATGCTATGGAAGGCGGAAAGCTTGTCGGGAGACTTGCAAGCAAACATGTTTCTTAGGTTAAATTTGCTCCCACAGCGATCTCGCCAATCCTCGTATGTGTTTGGCAAATGTAGACTCGGCCCGGTGAGTCAGGCCGATGGTTTCGCTGACGCATCAGTTCGGCTTGAGGTGGGAGGGAGACTCACGGCAGGACATCTTTCGCGCCTCAATCACGGCCCGAGCTACCAGGCATTCGAGTGATTCGCACACGTCCCGGCTGTACAACTGCAAAACACCCCGAAAGCTCAGAGCCTTTTTGTGTGATAAGGTCCGTGACCGCTGCCGGCAGTGCAGCACGGGCGTTTGCCGGGAACCTGAGAAGAATTACGGTTCCTGACGGCGACGCACCGGCGTATACGAGCTGACCGAAATCCTTGTCCTCAGTCAGCAGGATCATCTTTCGTCGAACGGCAAGCTCGATCACCGAGCGGTCAGGCAGTCTCGGCGAAACCTCGGCGATTGACGTGACGTCGTGGCCCGCAACGCGCAGAATTCTGACCACTTCGAAGTCACAGCTTTCGTCTGCCAGGAAGTTCAAGGGTTACGCTCTCGATGGTTTTCGCGGTGGCGTAAGGAGCAACGTCTCTTCGTGGGCCAAAGTATCCGCCGCAAAGGCAATGGCTGCCTCGACATCTTTAGACGTGAGCCGTGGATAGGCGTCCAGGAGATCCCCATAGGTTGCTCCCTCGCTGAGTTTTCTCAGGAGAAGCTCAACTGTTATCCGTGTTCCTCGTATTACAGGTTTCCCCATCATCACCTCGGGGTCGATTTCAATGCGATCAGTTACCGCCATATCACTGTCTCCTCCCGCCCTTGTTGGAGGCTGCGGCGAGCCTTATCTCCAGGTGAAACTTGCCTGCACATGCAAACATCCCAACTCTGTCATCTGTATTGTAGCACGGCGGGGCAGATAATTCAATCCTATGACTCATTTGGATCCCCTCTGGGACTTGAATGTCACAACCCTCCGGGCCATAATAGAGATACCGACACTTGTCAGGAACAGGAGGAGTGAGGGTGAACACCTTGGGAACA
Source organism: Armatimonadota bacterium (assembly GCA_016183865.1). Lineage (GTDB taxonomy): Bacteria > Vulcanimicrobiota > JACPDT01 > JACPDT01 > JACPDT01 > JACPDT01. Next base: position 4,110 of record JACPDT010000065.1, read on the forward strand.
TTCGGCCTGTTTTCCGGTCAGGGCCACGGTCCTTGCGCCAGGGGACCTGTTTTCTCTGATGAGGAATTGGATAAGGCGAAAGAGAAGGTCCTCAGCCTTGGGGAGGAGGCAAGAACCCCCAACTCTCCTCACAAGGGCCTGAAATGGATCAAAGATGTCCATGTGGCCGGTGGACAGGTCCTTGAGGTGAAAGCGGACAGACCTACCTTTCGAGGCCAGAAGGTCGTGAAGAATCTGCTGGGTGAGAACTTCGGCTTTCCCGAAAACGGAAAGCCCATCTGCCGCAGGCGGACGAAAGAGGATGTCGTCCATCGCCTGTGCCCACTGGGGTCCAAGGAGCGTGCCGGCAGGAAGCAACAATTCGAAGAAGAGGTGAAAGGGGTTCTGTCGGACCCGTCTTCATTTCCGGAAAGGCTGAAGAGCCGAATCGTTTATGACGATGTTTTCACCGCAAAAGAGAGCGCGGCAATCGGTGCATCCTTTGCCCTTCCCATCATTGTGGGGGTGAGGTTTGCAGGAGTTTTCGGCCTTCTGGCGGCCTTTCCCGCCCTCGTCCTTTCCCGAAAGGTCACGGAGAAGATTCTGTCGTCCAGGCTGCCTAAGTGAGTCGAGACACAAATCCCATGACGTTATTTATGTATCAACATTTATGTCTCAACCCACTAAGCGAGCGCATTCCGATCAATCACGGAGCAGTCTTCTTCCCCCTATGTAGCGGGCGCTATAATAAGACTCGCCCAGGCTGCTGACTACGACTCCGCGCCCCGAAGATGCGTGGACAAACCGGTTGCCTCCAATGTAAATTCCTATATGGGACGGTCCGGGGAGATAGGTGCTGAAGAAAACAAGATCACCTGCCCGAAGGTCGCCCCTTGACACGGATTTTCCCTTGAGGAACTGGGAGTCCGCCATTCTCGGCAGAGAAATGCCGTTGATCTTGAAGACTCTCCACACAAATCCGGAGCAATCGAATCCGGAACCCGAAGTTCCTGCCCACACATAGGGGACCCCCATAAATCGAAAGGCTGTTCTCAAGATGTTCATTCCACCTCTTGATGCCTTTTGCTCATAGGCCTGCAAAGCTGAAAGAGGGTACCCGCGCCTTTCATATTTTCTGGGTGCGGCTTTCTTCCTGGTCACCCAGGTGATGACGGAATCATCAGGTTGCGACACCTCTTCATCGGTGAGTATCCAGGACTGTGTCCCCGTAGGCTCACAGAGTTCTCGGGAATCCATCGGGGCCAGCCCTTGGGCGGAATGAGCCGAAAGGCTCATTGCAGAGAGAAGGACAAAGAAAGTGATGGTAAGGAGAAAAATGGTCTCTTTCCTTTGGGTTTTGATCGCCACAGGTCCCTTCCTTTCCGGCGCCCATCAATGACCATAAAGAATTCTTCGTCATGGGTAGATTTTTATATGGAACTTCCACAAGAGCGCACCCTGGATGTGTCGGAAGTCTGGATTCTCCGCTTCCCTGTGAAATTCCTGCCACGGGATTTGTAAGCCCAGGCCCACAGGCCGGAATCCGCTGCCGATCGCCCGGCGCTTCCAGATGAACGCTTATGATCTCCGTGCCCTCTGTGTCTCTGTGGTGATGAATTGCAGAAAGGACTTTCCAAAACTTTTCGAGAATTGCACTCATCTTATTGAAGGAGGTCATCTGCGACACCACGAATAGTCCCAGGCAGTAGGAATTTCGGGGAGCGAAAGGAGTTGACCGATTTGATCTGCATAAAATGTGGCCATCAGAATCCAGAGGGGGCAGCTTTTTGCCAGTCATGCAATTCCGCCCTCCCCAAGATTCCTGAGAATGTGGCCACTCCCATTAAGCCTCGAATCAGCGGACATTTGAACCAGTTGAAAGAGGTGGGAAAAGGCATTCTGGCAGGGGAGATCACTCAAGAGGATTTTCAGGGGATTTTGGAGCGAATTTATAACACGATTTCAGAAAGAGCCAGAGAAATTCAGGAGATGGAGATACCGGAGGAGATTCGCCCCGGTCTCCAGGATCAGTTGGAAGTGGGGTTCTCCGGCATCAATTTGTTCATGCAGGCCATTGACGAGATGCGCCTGTACCTGGAAAACCAGAGTGAGGAGCACGTCAATGCGGGGTTGGAGTTGGCGGAACAGGGAAATGAGAAGCTGAATCTTGCTCTGGAAATGAACCGTGAGAATATCCGCCGACTAAAAGAGATGGACATGGATACATCTCCTGTGGTCTGAGCTTTCCCTGAACCCAAAGTCTGCGACGAGGCGAGAGCCCCTCGCAGGCTTTTTGTTTTGTTAAAGGGGAATCGGCATTCCCAGGGTAAGAAGGAGTTCCGTACCCTCATCGGAAATTTCTACGAAGAAAACCTGAGAAAAAGGGGTCTTCATAATGAAGCTAAACCTTCTACCAAAAGAAGAAAAATTCTTCGACTACTTCAAGAAACATGGAGAAATCATACACGATGCGGTATTGATTCTGAAGAAGCTTCTTGAAACCTGCACCTATCCTGCAGATCAGATCCAGCGAATCGAGGACCTGGAACAGGAAGGGGATGACATCGTTCGGGAGGTTGCCCTCCGCTTGAACAAGACCTTCATCACCCCAATAGACAGGGAAGATATCCACGAATTGACATCAGATCTGGATGATGTCCTCGATTATGTGAAATCAGCAGCAATTCGCCTCTCCCTTTTTCACGTTCCCGACAATGAGTGCAATCTTCCTGCACAGGAGCTTGCTGGAATCCTGGTCAGAGCGGCAGAGGAGATCAAGACCGCCCTCAAGGTTCTCTCCGATTTTAAGGACGTGACTCCGCACACCGATCTGATCAAAAGGTTGGAGCGGGAAGGGGACGATGTCCATCATAAGGCCCTGGGTGATCTTTTCAGTGATTCCCGTCCCGTTCTGGAGATCATCAAATGGAAAGAAATTTACGAGCGCCTGGAAACCGCCCTGGACCGGTGCGAGGACGTGGCACAGGTCATCGAGAGTGTGATGCTCAAGCATGCCTGACGGCTTATTTGTGACCGTTCTACTGATCCTTCTGGCTTTGAGTTTTGATTTCATAAATGGCTTTCACGATGCCGCCAATTCCATTGCAACCGTAGTCTCCACACGGGTCTTGACACCCCGACAGGCCGTTCTCTGGGCGGCCTTCTTCAATTTTGCGGCCGCCTTCTTTTTCGGAACAGCAGTCGCCAAGACCATCGGGAAGGGAATGATAGATATCTCCGTTGTAGATCAAACCGTTATTTTCGCGGGTCTCATCGGGGCCATCGTCTGGGATCTTGTGACCTGGTGGTGGGGGCTCCCCACGAGTTCCTCACACGCATTGATCGGTGGCTATGCAGGCGCGGCAGTCGCCAAGGCCGGATTCGGGGTTCTCCATCTGGAAGGCTGGACAAAGACGCTCCTCTTCATTGTGGTTGCCCCTCTGATCGGGCTGGTGCTGGGTCTTGCCTTCTTTGTTCTTCTATCCTGGATTCTTCGGTCTGCTCCGCAAAACAAGGTGAATAAGTATTTTCGGAAATTGCAGCTTCTTTCCGCCGCCCTGTACAGCCTGGGGCATGGGACCAATGATGCCCAGAAGACCATGGGGATCATTGTGAGCCTTCTTGTAGTTTCCGGCTTTCAGCGGGAATTCCATGTGCCCATCTGGGTGGAGCTGGCCTGTTATGGGGCGATCGCCCTTGGAACCATGTCCGGTGGATGGAGAATCGTGAAGACCATGGGACAGAAAATTACAAAATTGAAGCCTTTTGGGGGTTTCTGTGCGGAGACCGCGGGGGCTTCGAGTCTTTTCCTTGCCACTGCCCTGGGAGTGCCTGTGAGCACAACTCATGTCATTACAGGGGCCATCGCGGGAGTCGGTTCCGCCGGGCGTCTGTCGGCGGTGCGCTGGGGAATCACCACACGCATAGTGTGGGCCTGGGTTCTTACAGTTCCATGCTCCGCCCTCACAGCCATGGTATGCTATAAGGCGGCAACCCTGTTCCGGTAGTCAGGCTTGCCGGCCGGCTTTTTTCATGGCCCCTCCTGCTTTTTTCGCGGGATTTCCATTCTGTCGTTTTATGCTCTGAGCCTTTAGAAGGTCCTGAAAGTTGATGCCTGTCAGTACGGAGATGATGTCTTTCCGCACCCTGTCCCACACATCTGTAGTGGGACATTCATCCTGCATCCCACACTCCCCCGGCCGCTCCAGGCATGGAGTAAGCCAGAGGGGGCCGTCCACCGCCTCCACCACCTCCCAGAGCGTGATCTCCTTCGGGCTCCTCCCGAGCGAGAATCCACCACCCACGCCACGGGCGGACCGGAGGATCCCCGCCTTGGTGAGACCCTGCAAGATTTTCGCGAGGTATTTCTCCGGAACCATGGTTCCCTTCGAAATATCCTTGATAAAAGTGACCCTGCTTCCCGCAGAGGCAAGATAGAGAACCCCTCTTACCGCGTAATCCGCTGCTCTGGTTACCTGCAAGTCCGATCCCAACCTTTCCGACGACTTATTGACTATTATAACCATTTTTGTCCGATTTGTAAAGTCCGGCGTATTACGGCCCAACCGCCATGTTCACCGCCGTGGACTCGGAGGTTTTTGTGAGCTGATCCAGGGTGTTGGCATTGTATGCCTGGACTTTCACGGAATACGTGACGCCGGCCACCAGCGTGTTCGGCGGGACTGTGTAGGTCGGAACCGTCAATGGACTCCAGGCTGCAGTCACCTTGTTTATGGTTCCAGCCTCCACCGTTGCCCCTGAAGCGGGTTGTAGCGTCACGGAGTAGCCGGTCGCCCCAGGGACGGCACCCCACTGGATCACAATGGCCTGGGAGGCACTCGGATTCTGGGGTGTATTTACATTGGCGGGAGCATCGAGGTACGTGGATTCGGCAGTCCGTGACACAGTGCTTCCTGAGCCGCCGAAAGAGCTGATGTAGAAGGTTGCCATATTTTGCCCTGCTGTCCAGCTTGCTGCTTCTCCCAGGTGCATATTGGATGTTGGGACCATGAGCACACTGTTGTTGTTGCCGTATGTGATACCCGAGTTGGGGAAACCCGGATTGGAAGCCCCCACCAGATTCGTGGCGCTGGACAGGAGGCCTGTAGTATTGTCCCTCACAAAAGCGACTACCACCAGTTTCCGGTTCTGGTTGTTCGGGGTCTGATAGGATGCGGCCGCCGCCTGAATAATGGTGTACCCGGTCGCACTGGAGGTGCTGTTCAGAAGTGAAGCGGTGTCCCCTCCACTTCCGCCCCCTGAGCATCCCGTGAAGAGCCAGGCTGAAATGAACATCATGGAAAAAGCGACCTTACGAAACATGCCGAGTCCCTCCTGTAGAGTGTCATTGACCGATGCGCTGTCCAAACTCCTGAAGCCCTGTGATTTTCGGATTCTCCGTGTTCTCTGTGTCTCTAAGGTGAATGCCGGATTGCCTCCCGGAGTGAGACCGTCTTAGTGATTCGAAACAAGGTGACATATCCCTTTGTCTCGAATGGTTTTTCCCATGGACATGGAAGCCAAAATTCAGCATTTGAGGAAACTCAGGGAAAAATCACTTTCCGGCGGAGGCAAAGATCGAGTCAAAGCCCAACACGAAAAAGGAAAACTTACCGCAAGGGAGCGCATCGAGGCCCTCCTCGACCCGGGCACCTTTCATGAAATGGATGCCTATGTTCTCCACAACTGCCACTATTTCGACATGGAAAAAAAGAAGTACTTCGGTGATGGTGTCGTAACGGGATTCGGGATGATCAACAACCGCCCCATCTATGTTTTCTCTCAGGATTTCACCGTTTTCGGAGGTTCCCTGGGAGAAATGCATGCCCAGAAGATCTGCAAGGTCATGGATGCCGCCGTCAAGAGCGGAGTACCCATCATCGGGTTGAACGATTCCGGAGGCGCCCGCATTCAGGAAGGAGTTGTGAGTCTCGGAGGATATGCAGAGATTTTCTGGCGTAATACGCAGGCCTCCGGGGTCGTGCCGCAAATCTCCGCCATCCTCGGACCCTGTGCAGGGGGGGCCGTATACTCTCCCGCCATCACCGATTTCATCATCATGGTGGACAAGATCAGCCATATGTTTATCACAGGTCCTGATGTCATCAAAGCCGTCACCAACGAAGAAGTCACATTCGAAGAGCTTGGCGGCGCTTCAACCCATAGTGCTCAAAGTGGTGTGGCCCATTTTGCCGCAGCGGACGAGGTCCATTGCTTCGCATTGATTCGAAAGCTTCTTTCCTATATCCCCGCCAATAATCTGGAAGACCCGCCTCGAACGGAAACCACCGACAGCCCTGATAGGGCCGATGCCGATCTCGGAAGTATCGTTCCTGCTAATCCCAACAAGCCCTATGATGTCAGGGAAGTAATCCAAAGGGTAGTGGACCATGGAGAATATCTGGAAGTGCACGAAAACTGGGCCATGAATATCACGGTAGGTTTTGCCCGGCTCGGAGGCAAGGCTGTGGGAGTGGTCGGCAACAACCCCCAGGTTCTCGCAGGGACTCTGGATATCCAGGCATCCCTTAAAGGCGCCCGTTTTGTGCGCTTTTGCGATGCCTTTAATATTCCCCTCGTAACCTTTGAAGATGTCCCTGGATTTCTTCCAGGGGTCCAGCAGGAGCTGGGAGGAATCATCAAGCACGGAGCGGCACTGCTTTATGCTTATGCGGAGGCCACGGTTCCCAAGGTGACCGTCATCCTTCGAAAAGCATACGGAGGCGCCTATGATGTCATGTGCAGCAAACACATAAGGGCGGACTTCAATTTCGCCTGGCCCACGGCAGAGATCGCCGTAATGGGTCCCCAGGGCGCCATCAACATCGTTTTTCGAAAACAGATTGAGGAAGCCCCTGATCCGGAGGCAAGAAGGAAAGAGCTTGTGGACGATTATGTAGAGAAATTTGCGAGCCCTTATGTAGCCGCATCCAGGGGTTACATTGATTTCATCATCGAGCCTCCTGAAACCAGAAAGCGCCTGATCGAAGCTCTTGGGATCCTGGAAGGAAAGAGGGAGACCCGGCCGGCGCGAAAGCACGGGAATATCCCGTTATGAAGCAGAAGCCCTTCACGAAAGTACTGATCGCCAACAGGGGCGAGATCGCCGTTCGGATAATCAGGGCTTGCAGGGAGCTGGGCCTGGAAACTGTTGCCGTATATTCCGACGCAGACAGGACTTCTCTCCATGTTCGAATGGCGGATGAGGCCGTGTCTCTCGGCGATTCCCATCCCAGGGAGAGCTACTCGAATGCGGAAAAACTCATCCAGGCATCTGTAAAAACGCATTCCCGCGCTGTTCATCCGGGGTACGGCTTTCTCGCCGAAAACAGGGATTTTGCCGTCGCTTGCCGGGAGGCCGGATTGGTCTTTATCGGTCCTTCTCCGACCACTCTTGGAAAAACGGGAGACAAGGAAGAAGCCAAGAGGATCGTGAGTGAGGCAGGGGTTCCTCTCATTCCTGGAAGCCATGAAGCCGTGAGAGACGTTGAGGATGCCTTGAGGGAAGCCCGACAAATCGGATTTCCTGTGCTCCTCAAGGCCTCCATGGGGGGCGGGGGACGAGGGATGCGGCGAGCAGGAAGCCCCCAGGAGCTGACGGCCCATTTTGATGGGGCTCAATCGGAAGCCCGACTCGCTTTCGGAGATCCCCGGATCTATGTGGAGAAATGTCTGATTGCTCCCCGCCACATCGAGTTTCAAATCCTGGCTGATGGGGAAGGCCGAATCATTCATCTCGGGGAGCGGGAATGCTCCCTTCAACGGAGATTTCAGAAACTGGTGGAGGAATCGCCTTCACCCATCATGGACGAGGATCTTCGACAGCGAATGGGAGAGGCCGCTGTTCGGGCAGCGACCGCAGCAGGGTATGTGGGCGCAGGAACCGTTGAGTTCCTTGTGGATGAGTACCGGAATTTCTATTTCATGGAGATCAATGCCAGAATTCAAGTGGAGCATCCGGTCACGGAAATGGTCACATCCGTTGATCTCATCGCCGAGCAGATCAAGGTCGCTCAAGGGCATCCCCTTTCCTTTGGCCAGGGGGAAGTCCATCCGAAAGGCTGGGCCATCGAGGCCAGAATTAACTGTGAGGATCCTTTTCGCGATTTTGTACCATCACCCGGGAAAATCCAGGGACTCAGGATCCCCGGAGGTTTCGGCGTCCGTTTCGATACGGCCATGTATCCCGGATACGCGGTTCCGGAGTTTTATGACTCCCTTGTGGGAAAGCTCATTGCCTGGGGGCACACCCGGGAAGAGGCTCGCTCCCGCCTGATTCGCGCTCTCGGGGAGCTTGAGATAGCAGGGATACCCACCACTGCGCCTTTTCTGATGCAGCTCCTCGGAGATCCTGCCTTCATCTCAGGCAATATTTCCACGACTTTCCTTTCAGAGTACCACCCTCCCGTGCATGAGGCAACACCCGGTGATGAGGAGATGGCTTCCATTGTGGCAGCCCTGGAGGCGCAACGGCAAGTGGTCCCGCCCGATGGGGACGGACACCCGAACTTGTGGAGTCTTGCCGGCAGGGTGGCTCAATTCAGGAAATGGTGACGTAATGCATATATATGTAAATCAAGAAAAAAAGCATGTCTCCCTTGTCTCCAAAGAAGTTCAGCCGGACGGCTCGGTCACATTCCACGCGACTGTAGACGGCAAGCCGGTCGAGGGCTCCTGGGTTCCAGGACATTTACTCATAGCCGGGCGCTCCATACCCTATGTCCTCTCCAGAAACCACCATGGCTCGCCTTCCCTTGTCGTGATCGGAGAACTCCCCATCGGAATCCAGTGGCCCGATCAAATGCCACTGTCGGGAAAGGAGGGCTCACCATCTGCGGCCGGAAGCGCCGGTCAGGTGAGCGCTCCTCTGAACGGTCAGATTGTGAAGATTCTGGTCCAGGAAGGAGATCTTGTCGCGCCCGGGGATGTCATCCTGGTCCTGGAAGCCATGAAGATGCAAAACGAGATCTCCGCCCATTCCGCCGGGAAGGTCCGCTCCATTCACGTCTCAGCGGGGCAGGTTGTATCCGCAGGTCAGTTGCTTGTGGAGATCCAGGAAGGGTAGCAGCCTGCGCGAAAATTCAAGAACCCATACCTTCCTTTGATCACACAGGCTGCCGGTCCAAAAAAGAAACAACTCGTTCACAAAACGTTTACATGATCCCCCCTCATTCATCCCGGATTCATCCCTGCAAAAACCGCCATTCATCCCTGGCGAGGTAAACTATTCCCAGGAAGTCGGACAAAAAACCAGTAAAGAGAGGGGATCGTAAGATGGCAGAGCTTCTTCCGGAAATTCAAAGGAACACACCGTGGATTGATGCGAGGTATTCCAACCAGGTTCGCAGGTACAATCAAGGGGTAGAGAACGGAACCATTGACGCAACGGAGCAGGAAAAGCTGAAAAAAGCGGATGCAGGCTTCAAGGGACAGCTCTATGGCGCCAAGACCGATGACGGACTCATTGATCTTCAGGAAAGAATAGGGCTCCACAAGACCCTGAACCGGACCTCGGCGATGATTTTCAAGTTCAAACACGACACGGATCCAGTGCCGGAGACATAACCCCGCTTATTCCTCTCCCACCCATTGCCCTGCTGGAGACAGCGGGGCAATGCTTTTTCACGCTTCCAGGGGTCCTGCTTCTTCTTTCGTTTCCCGAACGAGAAGCTCTGTGTATTTGCACCCTGGCCCTTACTCTGAGCTGTGTCGCCTCGTCTCGAAAATCGGAGAAGGACCACCTAATTTCTTGCAGAAGAGTGCAAGATTCAAGAACTGATTTTGATATCCTACAAGTGGATTGAGAAAAACGGTATTTCGGCCCACCGAATGTGACATCTTTGGAGGTTCCAGCTTTCCGAGGTGAATGAATGGGTTAGGTCCGGAGGTGCCGCCGATTCCATCTCCAACGAGGAGAAAAATGCATGAAGACGCTCAGGCAAGCATGTATCCCACGGAAGTCGGTCCACGACAGTGCACGGCGCGACACTGTTCTCGAACTTACCGACTTCCTCGCCGGTAAAGTCAAAGCTGAGGATTTCTTCGAAGAGAACTATCTGACTGATGGGATGAAACACCTACTTTTCGAGGCGTTTCGTCGCTTTTCCGGGCACTCCGACCAAAGCGTTTTCCTTCTGACTCAGGCCATGGGCGGCGGCAAGACTCATGACATGATTTCCCTTGGCTTACTTGCGAGAACCCCCAAAGTGCGGAAGAAGATCATGGGGGAATTGCTGCAAGATGAAAAACTGGGTGAGGTTAGAGTGGTCGGCTTCTCAGGGCGAGACAGCGACGCACCACTCGGAATCTGGGGAGCCATCGCCGAGCAACTCGGCAAGAAAGATCTGCTGAAGGATTACTATACTCCCCTCCAGGCGCCCGGTCCTGCGACGTGGATCAACCTCCTGAAGGGCGAGCCTCTCCTCATCCTCCTGGATGAGCTGCCTCCATACTTCGAGGCTGCTCGTTCCCGGGCGGTCGGTAGCAGCGATTTGTCAATAGTGACCGCAACCGCCCTATCCAACTTGTTGATCGCGGTGAACAAGGAAGAACTGACAAAAGCCTGCGTGGTAATAAGCGACCTCGGAGCCACGGCTTACAGGAGCGGCGGCGTCCTAATTGACCACGCACTCAAAAACTTTGAGGGTGAAGTCGGGCGAAGTGCTCTTCGTCTTGAGCCGGTCGCACTTCACAAGGAAGAGCTTTACCATATCCTTCGGAAGCGAATCTTCGAGTCACAGTCCTCTGATGAAAACATCTGGGAAGTAGCCAAAGCCTACGCTCAGGCGGTGAAGGACGCTCGCCAGATGGATATCACGAACGCCTCGCCGGAGAAATTTGCCGCCCAGCTTCACGAGTCCTATCCTTTCCACTTCTCGATCAAAGACCTTTACGCGCGTTTCAAGGAAAACCCCGGCTTTCAACAGACACGCGGCCTCATCCGCCTGATGCGAACCGTCGTCTCGCGTCTGTGGAAGACGAAGGCGGCGGACGCACGTTTGCTGATCCATCCGTACGACATTGACCTCAACGACACCGACACGCGTTCTGAAGTTCTCGCCATTAACAGCAGGCTGGATGTTGCGATTTCCCATGACATTGCAGGCAACGGCTCAGCAGTCGCCGAGATTATGGACACCAACCTGGGAGGAGGGGAAGATGCCCAGGATACCTGCAAACTACTCATGGTATCCTCCCTGGCGAACGTCCCGAATGCCACGATTGGCCTGACGATATCCGAAATTGTCTCCTTGCTCTGCCGTCCAGGGCGGGACATCGCCCGAATTCCTAAAGACATCCTCGGAGTGCTCTCCACTCGCGCCTGGTATCTTCACAGCAACAGGGAAGGACGACTCTTTTTCAAGGAAACCCAAAACCTCGTTGCCAAACTGAACACGATGGCTGAGGCACTTCCGCGTGAGTCTTCCCGCAAGGAGCTTCAGGAGATTCTCCGCCACCTTTTTACTCCGGGCCTCAAAGACTGTTACCAGGAAGTGTTGGCTCTGCCGGCGATCGACGAGATCGTTGTGAAGCCGGAAAAAGTCGTTTTGGTCATTTCCCAGCCGCATCCGGGAACAGGTCTTAATCGGGACCTCAAGAAGTTCTGGGAAGACCAAGGATACAAGAACCGCGTGCTCTTCCTGAGTGGCGAGCGAGACGCCATGGACACTCTTCTCGCAAAGTCTTCCGAGGCTAAAGCAATTACGGTCATTCTCGAAGAGATGGACGCGGAAGGTGTATCGGAGAAGGATCCGATGCGGACAGAAGCTCAAGTACTCTACGACAAGATTCAGAACCAGATCCTCTCGGCTGCCCGGGAGGCCTTCACGCGCCTTTTCTTCCCTTCTTTCAAACCCGGCAGCAATGATCCGGCATTGATGACCGCAGACTTCATCATGAACTTTACAGACAATCAGTATAATGGCGAAAAACAAGTCCGTGAGGCGTTGAAAAGCAAGCAGAAGTTCACCGAAGATACGACCTCCGAGTCGTTCCGCCTTCGTTGCGAGGAGCGACTCTTCGCGAATCAGCAGGTGGTTCCGTGGGCAGAGATTAAGAAGAGATCTGCCGGCAACTCTAAATGGCCATGGCATCGTCTGCAGGCGCTGGATGAACTGAAGGACGCACTCGTCGCCCGCGATCAGTGGCGTGAGAACGATGGTTTCGTTGATCGTGGCCCCTTCCCCCCACCTAAGACCGATGTCGCGGTACGCGAGCTCTCCCGGGATGACGATACAGGCGAGATAACCCTGCGCCTCGAACCGGTTCAGGGCGATGTCGTTCATTATGAGATCGGGGGAAGCCCGGCGACCACGGGATCTCCCAAGGTTGATAACCGCCATGCCTTCAAGTCGAAGGAACTTCTTTTCTCTTACCTCGTTGTTGACTCTAAGGGGGTGAATGAGACCGGCCCGGCGCGTCCTTGGAAAAACCGTATAACCCTTAAGTATCGGCTCTATCAGGATGGCAATGAGAAACGATGTGAATTGAAAGCGGCGCCCAATGCCGAGATACGCTACACTACCAACGGATCCGATCCGAAGCATTCGGGAGGTCTTTACGAGGGTCCCTTCGTCGTTCCAAAGGGGACCGTTGTCGTTCTCGCTGTCGCAAAAAAGGGGGAGATCTCTTCCCAGGAGCTTCGCGTTGGCATAGATTGGGAGAAGGACGAGGGAGTCCAAATAGATCTTTTCAAATCAGTGCTCTGGAAGCGTGAACAGTCATTCAAGACAACGAAAGAGACTTACGAATTCCTGGACCGCCTAAAGAAGTATGAGGCGACGACTCCGGGTCCCAAAATTACTATCTCCGGCCAACGGTATATCGAGCTGACTTTCGATCCGAAGCTCGAACCCACCCCTGAAAACTTGGAGGAAGCGATTAAGCCGTTGCGCGCCCTTCTCTCCGAGGGCCAGGTTTGGTTGGACGCCGAAAGCATCCGCTTGCCTTCGGGCCAGGCGCTCCTCGACTGGGTGGCTGAGGTCAAGAGCGAGATTCGGCCAGATGAGGTGGTGCAGTGATAGCCTCAAGAAACAAAGCAATAGAGAAGCCACCGTCCGGATTCGGCTTCCAGCCTGAAGACAGCCAACACCATTTCATGGTGACGATCCCTCGCGCGAAGGATGGCAAGATCCTCATTTCGGAGCATCATTCCTGGGACGACTCGGATGCGCGGCGGGAACTATCCTTCGCATTGGGTCGCGAGGATGACAAGCTGCGCGTCAGCTTGCCGCGCTACAAGTGGGGCGCCATCGCGGACGCCGTTGGGGCCGAGTTCAACGAGCGCCTTAAGCAGAATGGCCTGAAACCATCTGCGTGGAAGCAGGAAAGAGTGCCAATCAGCCGCCTGTTCGGCAAGGAACTTGTTCTGCTGGCCTGGGCTATCGAGGACGCTGATCCTGCGCTGATCCCGACCGCGGTAAAGAACTGGCTCGGTCTTGCGCCTGAGGAACGATGGTGGCTCTACACCATGACCGCCGCCGCAACGGGTCATGCGCTTTCCGGTCGTAACAAGGGCTGGCGCAAGGCGGTTCGGTATGCCCTGACCGAGAATCCCGTTTCCGAATCGGTTGATGCCAGTTCTTATGAAATCCGCCCCTATGATCTATTCACCGTCAATGAAGAAGAACTAAAGTGGAGCAGCAAGGGAAGGAAAGAGCTATGAACATCCCCATTCCCGCCGGCGCCCGCTGGTATAAGTTCGACTTCCATAGCCACACTCCGGCATCCAACGACTATGGCAAGAATAGTCCAGATCAGGCAGCACTGAAGCAGCGCACACCACGCGAGTGGTTGCTCGACTACATGCATGCAGAGATTGACTGCATCGCGGTGACCGATCATAACACGGGAGCGTGGGCCGACGAACTGAAGGAGGCGTTGGAGCAACTCCGCAACGAGACACCGCCCACTCCTGGCTTTCGCGACCTCTGGTTCTTTCCAGGAGTTGAAGTGACGGCATCCGGTGGTCAACAGGGCATCCACATACTTGTGACCTTCCCGTCTGAGCAGGCAACAACAAATATTGACCGATTTTTAGGTGGACTCAACTATGCAGGGAACAAGACCCAAAACACGGAGATGATTGCGGGGGTCACAGCACTGGAAGTCTGCAAGAGGGCAGTCGCGGCGGGTGGTGTCGCGATTCCCTCCCACGTTGATGAACCATGTGGACTCTTTACAGTCCTCGGCAACGGCGTGGATCAACAAAACTTCCTCGATCAGGCGCCGGTTTTTGCCGTCGAAGTGTGGGATCGCACGAAGCCGAAGCCACAAGTATACATAGATAAAAAGAAAGCCTGGACGGAGGTCGTCGGGAGCGACGCGCATCATCCCTCTGGAACTCCCGGAACCAGTTTTCCCGGGTCCAGGTTCACCTG
>JACPDT010000082.1 GCA_016183865.1 Armatimonadota bacterium
AGCTTATGATCGTTTCGATTCGATCACAGTACAAATGGGGATCCCCGGGAATGATGGCCGTTTTCAAAAACTGGGCCATGGCGTACAGGTAGGAGGAAGACAGGATGACGGACAACTGCTTGAAGGCCTGGCGCTCCAGGGGGGCGATGGTATGAGAAGTGCCCCTGGGCCTCCCTAAGAGCAAATCCAGTATGGAAAGGGCGTCTTTGTGTCCGAAAATCAGGAGAAGATTCCCGGGGGTTCCTCCCATGACCTCCATATGTCCGACCACGACCTCTTCCCTCCCCGATCCGACAAGCTCCACCATCCGGTTGATGGGAAGAAACTGGATCTCCGGCAGGGAAATACTGATCTTGGACGATGTGAGGAGAGAAAGGCTGGTTGCCGCATGGCTTACTCCAATGTTTGCTATCTCATACAATGTGGACATCTGCAGTGGGGACAGCTCTGGTGATTGCACATCCGACCTTATCTTCACGTGCGACATTCCTCCATACTTAATTCAGGGATAAGCCTTTCAAGCTCCCGGCGAACCTTCTCGATCCCCTGTCTGGAGCGTAAGGCAATCCGGCGATGGCGCTCCACCTTGCTCCGACCTCCGTTCTCCCCCTGAGTTTCAGCGGGAAAGAGGCCAAAATTGATGTTCATGGGCTGAAATTCCGGCCCCTCATGGCTTGATACATAGTCCAACAACGCCCCCACAGCCGTCTCTCTCGGAAAGAGCAGGGGTGCCAGACCCCTGGCGTATAACGCGGCATTCACGCCTGCGACAAGGCCGGCTGCCGTGGATTCAAGGTATCCTTCGACTCCCACCATCTGGCCTGCGAACCATCTGCCCCGGCGATCTATCTGTTGGAGGCTCGGCAAAAGGTGCGAAGGAGAGTGGATGAAGATATTCCGATGCATGACTCCATAGCGAAAAAAGGATGCATGGGAGAGTCCGGGAAGCATCCGGAAGACTCTTCTCTGCTCTCCCCACAGGAGCCTGGTCTGAAAACCCACCGGACTGTACATCGTTTTCTCCCTGTTCTCAGACCTGAGCTGGACCACCGCATAGGGAACCTTCCCCGTTTTCGGGTCCCTCAAACCTACAGGCTTCATGGGACCATAACGCAATGTCTCTTCTCCACGTTCCGCGAGCTCCTCGACCGGAACGCAACCCTCAAAGAACCGGCGGGGCTCCGAGACCGTGTACGGGACTCTTTCAGCCTGCCTCAGAGCTTCTCTGAACTCCTGATATTGTTGCAGGGTCAGAGGGCAATTCAAGTAATCCCCCTCGCCATCCTCATAGCGCGAGGCGGCAAAAACCGCGAGACGATCAATCGTCTCACCCGATATGATGGGTGATACGGCATCATAAAAGTACAAATGATCTCTTCCCAGCAGATTCAACAAAACCCGGGAAAAGGCTGGACTTGTGACAGGTCCGGTGGCAACCACCACGGGTTCCGGGGGCATCTTCTCCACCTCTTCGCGATGTATCGTGATCTCCGGCCGGCTTTCCAGCGCATCGGTGACCGCCCGGGAGAACATCTCCCTGTCCACGGCCAGCGCCTGCCCGGCAGGGACCCGGAAGCGATCGGCACATTGCATGATAAGAGAGCCGAGTGTCCGCAAATCCTCCTTCAGGATACCCGGCGCCTTGTCCGGGCGGTCGGTTCCAAGGGAGTTGCTGCAGACCAGCTCTGCCAATCGTCCGGTCTTGTGAACCTCTGATGAGCATTTCGGCCGCATCTCATAGAGATGCACAGACACGCCCATCCTGGCCGCCTGCCAGGCTGCCTCCGATCCCGCCAACCCGCCGCCGACAACTGTAATGACCGGTCCCTTCATTATGCCTTCTTCAAACTCCCTTTCCAGTTGCAATCCTTATTGGTGCACTGATAGGGAGACCCCTTTCCCCGTTTCTGCACCATAAATCCTTTGCACTCAGGGCAGGGGATGTCCACGGGGCGATCCCAGCTTCGATACTCGCACCCGGGGTAATTGCTGCACCCGTAAAATGTCCTTCCCTTTTTTGAGCGCAGCTCAATAATCTTTCCCCCATCCTCCGGGCAGGAGACCCCGATTTCCTTTACATAAGGTTTAGTGAATCGGCACTCGGGGTACCCGGTACAGGCGAGAAAAGGCCCGAATCTGCCCTGTTTGATCACAAGGGGCTTGCCGCATTTCTCACAAGGCTGATCCGTGATCTGGGACTGCAAAGTGACCTTTTCCATGGCCTCCGCCGCCACCTGCAGAGTTTCGCGGAAAGGGCTGTAGAACTCTCCAAGGACTCCCTGCCAATCCTCTGTGCCCTCTTCGACTCTGTCCAATTTTCCTTCCATTTCCGAAGTGAATTCCACGCTCATGATCGTGGGAAAATGCTTTACAAGGAGATCATTCACAACAAAGCCCAATTCCGTGGGCTTCAATCTTCGAGCTTCGGCAATCACATACCCGCGCAACTGAATCGTGTCAATGATGGGGGCATATGTACTGGGCCGCCCGATTCCCAGCTCTTCCAGAGTCTTCACAAGCAATGCCTCCGAATATCGGGGGGGCGGCTGAGTGAAATGCTGCTTCGGCAGGAGGCCCAGGAGATCCACCATCTCCCCCTTTTCCAGTGGTGGAAGCTGTGCCTTCCCTTCCTTCCCTTCCTGTCCTTCCTCCCCTTCCTTGCTCTCGGAATAGAGAACAGAGAAACCTGGGAATTTCACGCTGCTGCCGGTAGCCCTGAAGAGATAATCTCCCGCGAGAATGTCCACTCCCTTGAGATCAAGAACCATGGGGGCCATCTGACTGGCCACAAAGCGCGCCCAAATCAGAGAATAGAGGCGGAATTGATCCTTGTCCAGAAAATCCTGCACACTCTCAGGTTCCCTGAAAACGGATGTGGGTCGGATCGCCTCATGGGCGTCCTGGGCCCTTTTCCCTGCGGCAAACTGACGGCTGTGAAGGAATGCGGCATCGAAGCGTTTTCCCAGGTATTCTTTTGCCTCCTCTATTGCGGAGGCCGCCAGTCTCACGGAATCTGTGCGCATGTATGTGATGAGTCCCACGGAACCTTCGTTCCCCACATCGAGCCCTTCATACAATTGCTGGGCCACCATCATCGTTTTTGCCACCCTGAATCCCAGTTTCCTGGAAGCATCCTGCTGGAGCGTGCTGGTTGTGAATGGAGGAAGCGGATTTTGTCGCTTCTCCTTCAGTGTAATCTCCGCCACCTCAAAAGGAACGCCTTCGAGGCGTGCGAGAATTTCCTGAGCCTGGGACTCGTCCCCGATCGCGATCTTCCGGGAGCGGTCCCCTTGAAAAAGGGCTTCAAATTCGCCCTGCCCGTGCTCCTTTTTGAGCCTGGCCGTGATCGTCCAGTACTCTTCAGGCACAAAAACCTGAATCTCGCGCTCCCGCTCGCAAATGAGCCTTACTGCGACCGATTGCACTCTGCCTGCACTGAGCCTTCCGCCGACTTTCCTCCACAAGAGAGGACTCAGCTTGTATCCCACGAGACGATCCAGTATCCTTCGAGCCTGCTGAGCGTTCACTTTGTCCATTTTGAGTTCTCTGGCATTCTCAAGGGCCTCAAGAAGCGCCGGTGGCGAACAGGATGGTCTTGGCCTTTTGCGCAGCCGCCTTGAGATCCTTGATCACGTTTCCCTTCCCCTTTATGCTGACATACTTGGGAAGAAAACCGCGGTCCACATCCACCCCCAACTGGCTCTTCGGGAGATCCCGGACATGACCCATCGAGGCTTTCACATCATATTCCCCTGCAAGAAATTTCTTGATCGTCCTTGCTTTGGCCGGGGATTCCACGATAATCAGTTTAGACACTCGCAATGCTCCTTTGCCGCTTGCTTTGAATCAGACCCTCTCAAATATGTTGCCAGGCAGCCGGCGAATTCTCCCTTTCCATTCCAGCACCGAAAGAAGCGCCCCTGCCCGGGATGCGGGAAGCCGTGTTTCCGAGCTGATCTCCTCCATGTCCTTCCTTTCCACGGAAAGACAAGACATGACCCTGGCCGTGTCGGGCTCGTCGGCCTTTTCAGCACTCTGTGCGCAGAGGGACGGCGAAAACTCACCCGAAAAAGAATGAGGGAAACCCTGGAGGATGTCCTCCGCGCCCCGCACCAGCTTCGCTCCCTCCCTGATCAGCCGATTGGTCCCTGCGCTTTGAACATATCGCACATCTCCCGGAACTGCAAATACCTCCCTGCCCTGCTCCA
>JACPDT010000083.1 GCA_016183865.1 Armatimonadota bacterium
ACTGTCGGATGTACACTCGCAGATAATGGGTTTCAAGGGCATAGCCGGGACCCCACACTTCACGCAGAAGCTGCTGATGGGTGAGCACCTTTCCGGCATGGCTCACCAGCACGCGCAAAAGCTCATATTCCTTTAGTGACAGCTTCACCTCCTGGCCGTCTACTGAAACGATGCGGGCGGCCAGATCAACCGTGAGATCTCCGCAACGAAAGACGGGCTCTGAAACTTCTGCCTGGATTCGGTGTCGCAGAGCTGTCCGGATCCGCGCCAGAAGTTCCCCCATGGCAAAAGGTTTGGTGACATAATCGTCCGCTCCCAGGTCCAGCGCCTTGATCTTGTCTCTTTCATCGCTTCTGATGGAGAGCACAATGATAGGAATCCGGGACCACTCCCTGACCTGGCTGATCACATGAAGTCCGTCTCTGTCCGGAAGCCCGAGATCCAACAGAATTACCTCGCAGAGCCCGTCTGCCGCTTTGGCGACAGCGTCCTCGGCTGAAGCTGCCTCCAGGACCTCGTAACCGTGGCCTGTGAGACTTGTCCGGAGCAGTCTCCGGATTTGTGGCTCATCGTCAACTACCAGCACGCGAACAGGATGCGGGCTCATCGGCGTCCCTCCCTTCAGGGCTGGGTGGCGGGGAAGTCCTCGGCAGTCTCATGGAAAATACGGATCCCTGACCGGACGAAGGCGCGACAACGGCCGCTTTGCCGCCATGGGCCTCCACGATACCCCTGCAGATGGCAAGTCCCAGACCGGTCCCGGCGATCTGTCCATCGCCGCCTGCCACTCTGTAAAACCTGTCGAAAATCCGGTCTCGTTCGGCCGCAGGGATTCCTCTCCCTTGATCCTTGACTTCGAGGAGGATCACATCGCGCTCCCGGGTGACAGAAACTCGGATAAGGCTTCCGGGTGGAGAATACTTTGCTGCATTATCCAAAAGGGCCGCTACGGCGTGTTCCAAAAGCACGAAATCTCCAAATAGCATTGGTAGATCCGGCGGTACATTGACTTCCGTGGGATGCTGGGAAAGCGCCTGTGCCGACCGATCCAGGGCGGCGCCGATGAGGTCTTCCACCGCGATCCAGTCCCGGTTCAGCGTGAGGGAGCCGGCTTCGAGGCGCGACATGTCGAGGAGATTGGTGACAAACCGGTTCAAGCGGTCTGCTTCTTCGTGAATGGTCAGGAGGAGGTCGTGGCGTGCTCTGGAATCGTAAGTCTCCTCATACCCGAGAAGGCTGGTAACAGCACCGGTTATAGCGGCAAGGGGTGTTCGGAAATCGTGAGAAACCAGGGAAAGGAGAGTGCGCTCCAGCCGCTGAGTTTCCTCGATCAACCTGGCCCGTTCCAGCTCCTCGGCCTGTTCCCGAACCCTTGCCACCAGGCCGCTTGTCAGCATGGCCACGATCAGGAAAACGCACAGAGTGAGGAGATCATGGGCGCTTGCAACCGTAAATGTATAGAGGGGTGGGACGAAGAGGAAATTGTAAGCCAGGACGCTCAGAGCCGAAGCCCAGATAGATGGTCCCAATCCCCAGGCCACCGAAACACAAAGAACAGCCGATAGAAAAACCAGAGAAAGACTGGACAGGTGCAGGATTGATTCGAGGGCCTTTGCCAGAAGAACTGCGCACCCCACTGCTCCGCTGCTCAAGAGGTACGCCTGCCACCTGAAATTTTTCCTCTTCACAACGACTGACCTCAATTTTTTTTATGAGATTTTTACGGTATCTCTCACGTTTTTTACGCGACCCTTATTTTCCACGGCGAATAGCCTGGTGTGAGCAACAAGAATCGTAATTCTCTTCGGCAAGGGACGTGGATTTCCCTCAAGCTTGTATGGCGGTGAAATGATCAGATTTCTTCGCCGCCTCTTTTTCGGCATCCCCTTAGCGACAAGAACACTGATACACCAGCGCCTTGCACCGATTCTGGCATTTCCCGTCTTTGCCTCAGATGCCCTTTCATCTGTAGCCTATTCCACTGAAGAGATCCTCCTCATCCTTCTGGTAGCAGGAACTCAGGCATTCACGTACTCTGTCCCCATTACCCTTGGGGTAGTCGCCCTCCTCGCCACCGTGGTTATCTCGTACCAGCAGACCGTGCACGCTTATCCTGGAGGGGGGGGTGCATACACTGTGGCAAAAGAAAACCTCGGGACTCCGTGGGGGCTTCTGGCTGCGGCGGCCCTTCTTGTGGACTACGTGTTGACTGTTGCGGTATCTATAGCGGCAGGAACGGCAGCCATCACTTCCGCTTTCGAGGTCCTGGCCCCCTATAGCCTGGCCATCTCTCTCGGTTCTGTGGCCATACTTACCGTGGTAAACTTGAGGGGTGTGCGGGAATCGGGCTTGACCTTTGCATTTCCTGCCTACCTCTTCCTGGCCGCCTTCTATACTCTGATCGCAGTGGGGCTGTGGAGGCATTTCATCATGGGGATACCGCCGGAGTCCAGGAAGGCCGCCAAAACATTGACCTTGCTTGGAGTTGGTCTGGGCTCCATCTTTCTCGGAATTACTCTCCTGGCGCATATTTACAGGGTGGTACCCATTCCTGAGGGCGAGACGGTGGTATCTCAGATTGCGCGCGCTACATTTGGCACCAATTGGATGTATTATCTAATCCAGGGAGTCACCGCAGTGATCCTCATACTGGCATCCAACACCGCTTTCGCAGACTTTCCCCGCCTTTCTTCCATTCTGGCCCGGGACGGTTTTCTGCCCCGTCAACTCACCCACCTGGGAGACCGCCTCGTATTTGCCAATGGGATTATTTTGCTCGGTCTCTTGTCCGGCTGGCTGCTTGTGGTCTTCCGAAGCAGCACACATGCTCTCATTCCTCTTTACACCGTGGGAGTCTTCATATCATTCACCCTCTCTCAAAGCGGGATGGTGGTTCGACTTGCAACCAGAAAAGATCGGGGATGGCTCGTGGGGGCGTTTCGCAGCGCTTTTGGAGCGTTTGCAACAGGTGTTGCGGCTCTCGTTGTGTCAGCCGCCAAATTTTCCCACGGCGCGTGGATAACGATCATGCTCCTGCCCCTTATCATGTTTGCTTTCTACAACATAAGGGGCCATTACCTGGAACTGGGCAAGGCGCTTCGGATAGACGATTACAAGCTGCCTCTTCCACCCCACCATACAGTGGTTTTCCTGGTCCCAAGCCTTCATCGAGGGGTGATTGAGGCCCTCACATACGCCAGAGGCCTCGGTTCCGATGTGCGGGCACTTCACGTGGAAACCGACCCATTCCAAACTCAAAATCTGATCGAGCAATGGGAAAACTGGGCAGAAGATATCCCTCTGGTGATTCTTGAGTCTCCATATCGGTCCGTCATCGGACCGATCCTCGACTACCTGGAGGTTGTAAAAGAGGATCGGGAAAAAGTTCGGATCACAGTCATAATCCCTGAATTTGTCCCCAGGGGATGGTGGCAGCATATACTCCACAACCAGACAGGACTGCTTCTGAAACTGGCCCTGTTGTTCCGCGAAGACATTGTGGTTACAAATGTACGCTATCATCCAACAGACCAGTTTGAGGCTTGAGAATTGGAGCGCAAGAGACTATACCATCAAATACGATTACGACCTGGCGATACTTTGCATGAGAACTATATTACGTGCAAATCGGCATCACGACATGGATCCAGTTGGTTTCCTTGTTCCCCTTGACGATCGCCGGACTCACGGAATCCTTAAAATCTATGTCAATATATTCGTCTTCCTCATTCACAAGAACATCCAGTACAAACTTGGCATTAAAGGCTATGGTCAAGTCTCCGAAGTCCTTTGAAAACACCAGCTTCACAAGCTTCGGCATTTCCTTTTCTTTGGCCATGATAGCTGTTCGTTTCAAAGTCGCCGCGAATTCCTCTCGATGGAGCGTGACTCTTTTGGTATTTGTTTTTGGGATAATCTGATCATAATCCGGAAACTGGCCTTCGAGCACTCTTGTGTAGAAACGAAGGGTGGCCAGCTTGAAGACAACCTGATTCTCCTCCACCAGCATTTCTACGATTTCTTCTGAATCTTCCAGTGTTTTCCCTAGTTCCTGCAAGGCTTTTGCGGGAATCACGACCTTCATTTCCCTATGGCTCCGCGGCAAAGGAATCACTCTTTTCGCCAGCCTCCTCCCATCCGTGGCGACCAGGGTGAGATGGTTATCCTTTATGGAAAAAAGCACGCCTGACAGAACCGGATTGTTTCCCTCTCCCGGGGCCGCTGCGAAAATGAGCCGCCGGATGGCGTCCTTGAGGTCCTTTGAGCTCAGGCAAATCACGGTTTCGCCGCCGATCTCGGGAAGAACTGGAAACTCCTCGGCGGGGAGGGCATTCAATGTATAAAGGAATCCATCGCCCTGTACATTCACCATGGAGGCGTTTTCATTGAGGGCCAGCTCCAATGAGGTGTCCTTCAGGTTGGTAATGATCTCCGAGAAAACCGCTGCTGGGACTGTTATGGCGCCTTCTTCCACTATGGTTCCTTTCGCGATTCTCTCTACACCGATTTCCAGATCGGTCGAGATAAGTTTTACCCTTCCCTCTCTTGCTTCTACCAGAATATTTCCCAGGATAGCCAGAGCATTTCGGCCATCAGCAATTCTGGAGACAGGAGAAAGAATATTTTCAAGTTCCCTTTTCTCAAACATAATTTTCATGATTTCTTTCTCCTTTTTAGTTCCTTATTTAGTAAATGGGATTTCATCGTCATGATAGGACCTGGGTAAACTGGGGATAACCGGCACAAAGGGCGTCGGGAGTGGAAAAGTTTTGCACCGTATGACTGTGAAAACCTGTTAGGGAATTTCTTAATTTGTGGAAAAGGAAAAAGTAAATCATTTTTTCCACATGGATCCAAAAGGAATCCGGAGGGCTGTGGGAAACTGTCCACAGTTCTCATGACTTGTTGTTCCCGTTGAGTTTCGCAACAATGTTCTTCAGGGTCTGTGCGACCGATGGGTCGTCTTTCATAGATTCGATTTTTTCACAGGCATAGAGAACTGTTGTGTGGTCTCTTCCACCGAAGCATTCCCCGAGAGTCGGCAGAGATGCATCGGTCAAATCGCGGCAGATATACATGGCGATCTGCCGGGGCTTAACGAGGCGCTGATTTCTTTTGGGTGAATTCAATTCATCCAGGGTCACGCCGAAATAGTCGGAAACCACTTGCTGAATGCGGGGAACGGAAGGCTTGACGGGATTACTCGGAGCGAGGAAATCCTTCAAAGCCTCGACGGCTATTTCGAGGGAAACAGGGACCTTCAGAAGAGAAGTGTGGGCAATTACCCTGATCAGAGCGCCCTCCAATTCACGGATATTGGACGGGACCACCTCGGCAATATATGATGTCACTTCACCGGGAACACGGATTCCCTCCAATTCCGCCTTCTTGTTCAGGATGGCCGCTCTGGTTTCCAGGTCGGGAATCTGGATGTCCGCAATCAGGCCCCATTCGAATCTGGACCTCAAGCGGTCTTCCAATGTAGGGATATCCTTCGGGGGGCGGTCGCTGGTGATTACAATTTGTTTGGAAGCACCGTGAAGCTCATTGAAGGTGTAAAAGAACTCCTCCTGAGTTCTTTCCTTCCCGATAATGAACTGGATGTCGTCAAGGAGAAGAACATCCACGTTTCTGTACCTGTTTCTGAAGTCGGACATCTTGCCGTCGCTGACGGATATGATGAATTCGTTCGTGAATTTCTCCATACTCGCATAGACAACTCTGGCGACAGGATTTGTCGAGAAGATATGGTTCCCAATGGCCTGCATCAGGTGAGTTTTTCCCAAGCCGACTCCCCCGTACAGAAAAAGAGGGTTATAGGCGTTTGCGGGAGTTTGCGCAACAGCCAGGCAGGCTGCGTGGGCAAACTGGTTCGAGTTCCCGACGACAAATGTGTCAAAAGTGTATTTCGAGCACAATAGAGGGCTTTGATTTTCCTCTATAAGGATCTTTCCGATCAGGCTTTCGGCTTCCCAGTTCTCGCCCGGTTTGGATGCGCCATTGCCAAGAGCGAAGGAGATCCGAAGATTCTTTCCTGTTACTTCCCGCAGAACTTCCATGATAAGCTGTTTACATTTGGATTCCAGCCAATCCTTCATCAGGGGTGCGCCGACTTCGAATTGGAAAGTATCACCCTTGCATAAGACGGGGCTGGCAGACCTCACGAAGGTTTCGAATGTCGGAACAGGGAGGCGTTCTCTCAGAATCGGAAGGCACTTTGACCATACGGTTAGGGTATCGTTTTGGGAGGACTCCACAGAGACTTCACCCTCAATCAGCTCAGAATAAGATAGATACAATTGAACTTATTTATTGTCGGGGCACAACGAGCAAATCAGTTTTTGACATTTCACACATTCCCGAGGGCCACCACCCTCGATTGATCTATTGAATACGAATATCAAGCAAGTAGCTGTGCAGCCGTTCTTAGAGGATCCAGCATTTCGCGACGGACCTGGGCGAAGTCCTCTTCGAAAATGGGAAAAAAAGTTCTTCACATATCCACAGATCATGACAAAAAAATGTGGATAACTTTTTTGGTGGGCCCGGAAACCCTTATCAAAAGGGTCTAAAATGTATCTGGGAATAAAAAAATGTGATTTTTGTCATTTCCGAAATTTGAACATTTGGCAGGGCCTTCAAGGCCGGTTCTGAAGCGGATCCGGCAGCCCTGTTTCGACACAGGTGCTGCAAATAAGGAAGGATTCGCCGCCCAGCCGCTAGAACTATCCTTGAGTAACAATGAGACCTCCTCTCGGAGGTGGGGCGAATACGCAGGAGATGAAATGAAAAGAACATACCAGCCCAAGAAAAGAACGAGAGTCAAAGTACACGGCTTCCTGAAGAGGATGAGCACTGCCTCCGGCCAGGCTGTCTTGAGACGGAGAAGACAGAAGAAACGGAAACGTCTTAC
>JACPDT010000088.1 GCA_016183865.1 Armatimonadota bacterium
ACCCCTCCGGTCGGATTCTTCCCATTCCAATCAAAGCAAGCTTGCGGGAGGGTCTTACCGTTCTTGAGTACTTTATCTCAACTCACGGCGCCCGAAAGGGTCTTGCGGATACTGCGCTTCGCACGGCTGATTCCGGTTACCTCACCCGCCGGCTCATAGACGTGGCACAGGACATCATCGTTCGGGAAGTGGATTGCGGCAGCACCGAAGGCATCACCGTTCAAGCCGTAAAAGAGGGCTCTGTAACCATAGTGCCTCTCAGAGAGAGGATTCAGGGACGAATTGCCGCCGAAGATGTGACAAGACCCAAGAAGAAGAAAGAAGTCATCGTTCGCAAAGGGGAGGACATCCTTGACGAAACAGCCGAGAAAATCGAGGAAATTGGCGTCGAGAGCGTCAAGATCCGCTCTGTACTTACCTGTAGAGCGGCCTACGGGGTTTGCATCAAGTGCTATGGGCGAAACCTGGCTACAGGAAAACCGGTTGACATCGGGGAGACGGTGGGAATCATCGCCGCCCAATCCATCGGTGAGCCGGGCACTCAGTTGACACTCCGAACCTTCCATACCGGCGGAGTCGCCACCGAGGATATCATTCAGGGCCTGCCCAGAGTGGAGGAGCTCTTTGAGGCTCGAAAGCCGAAGGGTCATGCCGTGATTACGGAAACCGAGGGTGTCGTCAAGCTCGGCGAAGAGAAAGGTCTCAGGAAGATCACGATCCAGGGCGTGGGTGACGAGGAAAGGGTTTATCTGGTTCCCTTCAGCGGCCGCTTGAAAGTCAGGAACGGGGCCATGGTCCAGGCGGGAGACCAGTTGACCGAAGGTTCCGTGAATCCCCACGAAATTCTTAGAATCAAAGGGGTGACCGAGGTGCAGAGGTACCTCGTGAACGAGGTGCAAAGCGTTTATCGCTCTCAAGGAGTGGACATCAACGACAAGCACATCGAGGTCATTGTGCGGCAGATGCTGCGAAAGGTCAGGGTGGATGACTCTGGGGATGCGGAGATGCTTCCGGGGAGCCTGGTGGATATCCACGAGTTCTCCCGCCACAATGAGCAGGCCGTGCGGCGTGGCGGCGAGCCGGGAAAAGGCAGTCTTGTGCTTCTTGGAGTCACCAAGGCATCTCTGGCGACCGATTCCGTCCTTTCAGCAGCCTCGTTCCAGGAAACGACCCGGGTGCTCACTGATGCAGCGATAAAAGGAAAGACCGATCCTCTCCTGGGTCTCAAGGAGAATGTCATCATAGGGAAGCTCATTCCGGCAGGCACCGGAATGATGCGGTATCGAAATATCGAGCTCTTTTATGAAGAACCTCCGGACGAAGAAGAGGAAGCGCCTAAAGAAGTTTCTCAGGCGCCTGAGGAGAAGCTGGAAGTCACTCCCGAGGAAGTTCCGGAAGAAGCAACAGTAGAAGCAACAGTAGAAGCAGCAGCAGAAGCCGAGATTGAAGAGGCGCTAGTAGCTCCCGCGCTTGAAGCTCCTGCGCCGGAAGAGCCTGCGCCGGAAGAGCCTGAGCCCACTCCCAAGAAAGGGAAAGGGAAGAAAGCACCTCCGCCTGAGGAAGGACGAGGCGACCGGCAAAAAGAAGAAAAAGGCAGCGGAAGCTACAAAAGGGCGAAAGAAAGAGAAGAAAGAGGTACTGGTCGCAAGCGAGTAGCGTTCCGGTAAGCCTTACCGCCTGAATTTTACCACAGAGGCACCGAGGTCACAGCGTAATCTGTGACCTCTGCATTCTCTTCTCCGTGGTGAATTGCGGCGTACCCCAAAAGGCCGATGTGCTCATCCCCCCTCAAGGTTCATGGAAATCACCCTTTCCCGTGATGGACATTCGTCTGAAGTGAGTTATCATGGGATCAGAAAATGGGCTTGCATACTGGAACAGGTGGGGAGGTCGGGCGCATGAACAGTCGCAAGTATGGCCTGCGCGGGTTCAGTTTCGTGGAATTGATGACAGCCATAGGCATCCTCTCCACAGGAATCCTCCTGGTACTGGGCATGTTTCCAAGCAGCTTGAGCTTGATCCGGAAGTCAAGGAACTCAATTGTGGCCACTTGTCTGGCTCAAAAGGAGATGGAGAACATCAAGGCATTGCCTTATGCAGCCCTCAAGATGACCATTCTCCAATCCCCCTTGCCACTGGGCCCCTACCCATCACCCGATTCCGGGATCGTTTTTTCCGGATACGCATCAGGGGTGGAGGAGACTCGGGATCGCCTGGCAGTCGTCAAAGTTGTTATCCAATGGAGGGAAAAAAACGCCTTGAGCGGCGAAGCGACGCGCCAGGTGGTGCTGGAGACACGGATTTACAGGTATTCCTACTGAATTCCTCCCCCTTGAGGGGGAGACGCCTTGTTTCCCTCCCCCTCCAAGGGGGAGGTCAGGTGGGGGTGCTCTTGAGGCATGAATGCTGACCGGAAGAATCGAGGAACCAGTCTGGTGGAGACCTTGATCTATGGCGCAGTCCTTTCCCTGGCTTTTTCGACTGTTTGCGGGATTCTGATCGCAGGAATGTCGTCTTTCCACCTGGGTGCCGATGCCGTAGATATCCAGGAGCAGGCCCTCAGGGGAGTTACGGCCCTGGAGAGGGGCCTCAGGGAATCCAATTTCATCTCAACGCAAGTCAATGGTTCAGGAGAGTCAAAAGGAGTCATTTTCATATCCCCAAGGAATCTGCAGAATCAATTTGACTACGATGCAGGGGAAGGGTGTCTTTTTTGGAACAAGCTGGTCTGCATGTATGTGGCGCCCCACCCTGTGACCGGCATTCCGGCCTTGATACGGAAAGAAGTCGCCATTTCCAGGACCAGTCTCAATGTTCCCATCGCAGAGCTGACCGCCACACATCAAAGTGTGACCGCTTTTGTCTCCGACGCCGCTCTGAAGCCCAGGTACGTGGCCGGGTGCCTTGACGACCTGCGTTGCAGCTTTGCGAAAGACGAGGTGAACCAACAGATTCACGTCGCTTTGGCCTTCAGGAAGAACGGGCAAAATGCCGCCCATCGCATCATGTTGGACTTGCGAAACCAGAGTTTCCCTGGTATTCTCGGCATCCGCACACGCAATGGGAGATGAAAGGCATGCCGAATATTACCTTGATTTTCCCTCCCGGTGGATTGTTCCTTACTTTCTCCACCCGCCCCCTCCTGCTCCCCCAGCAAGCGGGGGAGGGAATATAAGGAGGCGACAAACACGGGGAGGAGCTGGCGGAGGGCTCGGGAGGGGCGAGAGGAGGGGGCTCCATGAGAAAGTGCAATGAATCGGGAATGGCCACCGCCGTGGCCTTGCTCACATTGGTTGTGGTGGTGATGCTTGGTCTGGCTTTGGGATCTGTGAGCATGCGGCACACCCATTTCCAAAAGCGGGACAAGGGCCTTGTCGAAGCATTTTTTGCCGCAGAGGCAGGAATACAGGATTGCCTGTACCGCCTGGAGGACACGCACTATCTTCACGGCCTGCCGGAGAGCGGGAGAACATTCTCCGGAACCCTCCCATCAACAGGCCGTGCGTATTCCGTGTATCTGGCCAACAATTTCTGGGGAACAGCTCCCCTTTCGTCGAAAGCTGGTCCCATCCCGCCGCACCGGATCTACATCGAATCGGTCGGGTACGCCGGGCCCGGGGGAGTCCGGAAAAAAATCGTGGCTCATGCCGTCAATGCGTACAAGTTTGACTACGTCATATGCACAGGCGGGGACGTCTTCATCAACAATTCCACGAATCTCTACGGAACCATCCGGTCCAACGGAGATATTCATTTTGCGGGGACCGCAGACCTGTTTCCACAATACGGCAAAGGGAGCGCACTGGCAGGTGGGAATGTGGATATTCAGAGCAGGCTCAACGTAAAGGATGCCGGTCAATGGGTGAAGGCCCGGGGTGCGGTTCACCTTCCCATCAAGGTAACAGGGATACCTGAAACCCACGTGGTTTCGCAGGATATCTCCAGTGATACGACTCTTCTGATCAATGACGGAACGGTGAATCCTCCGGAAGGGGACGCACGCAGTTACATTCCCAATCCCGATGCCGATGCCCTCTTGAATTCACCCGATGCGGTCCTCGTAACGGCGCCCGCAGTTTACGACAGCGGGGTCTTCGATTTAGCAGGGAAGATTTGGATTTTCGCCGGTGGGGTGGAGTTTCGGGACGGGGCCGCGATTTCCGGCGCCGGAACGATCGTAGTCTTGAACAGTGCTTCTGCTGTGTTTAACATACAGATAGGCAACCCGGACGTCCCCCTTTCCATGAATGTGCTGTCTGTCAGTGGAGCCAACGGAATCGTGGGAACAGGAGCAATCAGCTTCAATAAGAGTACCGTCATCTCAGGATTGATTTACAGCCACGGTTCTGTGAGCTCATCGGCGGCTTTCAAGCTCCGGGGGGGCGCCATAATGACCTATGGAGACGCCCCTGTATCTCTCGGAAGCGGCGCTTTCAGCGAATATCGGAACGACTATTTCTTCCCCTACATCCCCGGCTTTGATCCATGGCTCAATGGAGGGAGAGGTCTCCTTCCTCAGGTGACTGCGTGGATCGAGGAATGAGCGGAGGGGGAGGTCAGTGGGGGGGGGTCTCCTCTGGTTGTCCCGTGGGATCCTCCGTGAGAGAGGAAAAAGAATGACCGTCGCTGAATTGGGGTGAGCATGATTACTTTCTTTTGCGGCCTTGTGTCAAGAAACGCGCTCCTCCCTTTGGTGATCATCCTTGCTGCCGTATTTCTCGGGAGCGCGGTAGGAGGAGCGGAGGAAATGAAAACTCAGCCGGCGGAGGGAAGAAAAACCCTCAACCTTGAGTTCAATTTCGGCGCCTATGTGAGGGATTCCAATGACAAGTCCCAGGTTCTCTGCGTCCCTGGCGAAATCATTCTCAGAGTGAACGATGCCTTTGTTTATAAGACTGAGACAACCGGGGAGCCCCTGACTTCCACCTTCGAAAACGAGGTTTCCTTGCCCCTGGCCGGCAATGTCCTGAGCCTGGGGCCTGTCGTCCGAAAGGGTCCGAACAAGCTCGTCTTTGAGTTCATACCCAGGGATTCGAGCATGGAATATGAGATCGAGCTCAGATTCAGCCGCGTAATGGACCAGGCCAAGCTGGAGCGGACGTCGGGAGGAACCTTTCAAGGTGGCAATCTGTCGGCCCTGGAAGCCATTCACAACAATGAAAAGGGACGGGTTGCGATAGAGAAAACAGTGGATGCCGATTTTGCCCAGGATCGCCCGTGGCATCATTATCCCCCCGTCTCCTCCTTGACGGAGGGCGACAGGAAAGCGTTATTATCCGCCCTCAAGGGCAAGGCCGACTTGTTTAGCATCGGAAATTTCCCGAAGCTGATTCAGGAGTTGAAGGCCGGAACCCAGTTCCAAGCTACCCCGGAGGTGCAGAAACTATTGCGAAAGGGACTGGAGAAGTACCTGAAACGGCACAAAGCCCTCAATCTTCTCTCCCTGGAGAAAATGGAATTTCTGCTTACAGGGCGCCAGGAGGTCTTGATTTTGCGCAAAGGGGAAGAAGGCTTTCTGGTAAATCTCGACCCCGACGATGCCGCAAAGGCCGGCCTCACAATGGACGAGGGCTCTGTCCTGGCCGGCGCCGTGGCGCAGTTCTTCTGGAAAACCGCCTATGCCCGCAACCCCCAGGGCCTCTGGGAGCGCGTCTATTAGTCCGCAGGCTTCACCGAAGCTGAAGAGATTTCAGCGAGTGCAGCCTTGCCAGATTCTCTCCGAATATGAGCCCTATGTCATTGCCTGGTGTGAGTAATTTCTTGAGACACAGGAGCTGACTGTCGAAGACATCCTTTCGCCAACCTCGCGGAAAATAGGTGGAATCGGTTCCGAACAAGATCCGGCAGGCCCCGAAGACCTGAAGGGTCTTCGCAAAGACTTCGGCCAGATCCTTGAGACCGGGTGTAAAAGTGATCCAAGAGTTTGAGCTTGAAGTGTCTACAAGCACATTCTTGCACAGGCTCCCGAGCATGAGGGTTTCCCTGAA
>JACPDT010000084.1 GCA_016183865.1 Armatimonadota bacterium
AAGGGGGAATCGTTTGCGTGAGTCTCGGACCGGATGGAGAAACATCGGTTTCGTCCCACGTGGGACCGGCCTCCCCTCCCACGTTTCCCCGCAAGTCAAGAATCTCGCCGCAACAAAGGGCTTCCTCCACCTTGCTTTCAGATACGTAATGCACCCCATTCGGACCCTCCACCCACGCCAGGCGTTGATCCGCTGCCAGATAGACCGAGCCCATTCCTCCGGATTTCAGGATCTTCCTGACTTCATAGCGAGCCTGAAGAACCGTCCCAGGGGGAAGCAAAAGAGCGGTTCCCGGCGTGCCTGCAACAGGCGTACCACAGGCGATGCAAAACTTCGCCGAGTCTCTATTCACCCGACCGCAATCCGGGTAGTACATGCTGACCCCCTCTTCTTTCTTTACAGGTAATATATGGGCACGAAGAGAATCTTTGTGCTGGTCTTCTCCAGATAGCCCCAATAGTTTTTTGTCAGAACCATGGAACGCTCCGGCTTGAAGGCTTCTATGAAGCTTGCAAGGCTCCTTGATATCCTCTCCCTGTCGAAGGGGGAGAACCTAACCTCCACCGGAATGACTCGCCCTTCGCGATGAAGCACGAAATCCACTTCTGCTCCTACTTTCGTGCGCCAGAAGTTGATTTTCTCCTCGTCTTCGAGCAACTGACTGAGTCTTATGAAAACACTGTTCTCGGCAATAGCCCCGGCGTCCGGACGCTTGTCGAGGCTGACCATGTTTTCGATCAGGGTGTTTCTAAAACCCATGTCCATAAAGAAAATCTTTGGATTCCTCGTAAGCTCCTTCTGGCGATTAGTGAAGAATGGCCGGATTTCCCTGCAGACGAAGGTCTCCTTCAAAATGTTCAGATGCTTCTTGATATTACGATAATCGAGATGAGCTGCCTGACTCAGATTCTGATAAACGGCGATATTCCCAACTTGCGCGGCCAGATACTGGGAAAGCAGATAAAGGTTGTTCTCCGTCGCCAACTCGAGGAGAGTCTTGATGTCTTTCATGATATAGTTGTTGTAGATATCCGCCAGCAGCTTCTTACGAACGGCACTCCCCTCTGCCAGCACTATCGCGGGGTATCCTCCCCAGATACAGAATTCCTCATAATGCCTGATCATCTCTTCATGGAATACATCAACACCCCTGTCAGGCTTGAAGTCCTTCCCCTCCTTCAGCCACTCTATTACTTGCTCGCTCTTCCCACGATATATTCTTCCCGCCCTCTTATCTCTTGCCCCGAGGAATTCGCCGAAGTTGAAAGGATAGAGATGGAAGCTCAGGGTCCGCCCGACCATGAATTTTCCGACATGAGCCTTGATGTCAAGTGACGACGACCCCGTGATGATCACCTTCACATCGGGCATTGTATCATATATCAGTTTCAGCTTTCGTCCGCCTTCGACAGCGTACTGGAACTCATCAATCATCAGGTACAACTTCCGAGACGCTCCCGACGGCATGAAGGTGCGTACAAAGGCAACCGGCTCCGCCTCGAATTGGGCAAGAAGCCTCCTGTCCTCAAAGGTTACATAACAAATCGCCTCATCGGGTATCTTCATCTTCCTGCGCAGGTGCTCTCTTAGAATTTCGAGAAACGTGGTCTTGCCGGACTGCCTCGGACCGATGACAGCGATGAATTCCTTTCTTTTCAGGAATGATTCCATGCTTCCGAGCAGGTCTCTCGGACAAGTCATATAACCTCACTATTTGTGCATCTATTGCAATTTTAGTATAACCAAT
Source organism: Armatimonadota bacterium (assembly GCA_016183865.1). Classification (GTDB taxonomy): domain Bacteria; phylum Vulcanimicrobiota; class JACPDT01; order JACPDT01; family JACPDT01; genus JACPDT01. The sequence continues at coordinate 1,748 of JACPDT010000084.1, forward strand.
TCTGCAAAATTGTCAATATACGGGTCGAAACTGCTGGGACTTCGCATTCGTATTCCGTGTTTCGGTACCGGACGTCCCAGGAAGTTTCCCTGCGCGCCTGTACCTGAAGCCGCCGCGAGCCACCCTGTCGTTGCTTGTTGCCTCGATCTCCCAAATACGACCATAGGGGGGCGCCCTGATAATTGGAGTGCCACGGATCTGCACACCACTCCCACACATTTCCGTGCATGTCATACAACCCAAAAGCATTTGCTGCCTTGAAAAAACCGACTGGCGTCGTCCATACCGAAAAACTGCTGAAGCTTACAAATTCCGGCGTGATGATCTGACCGAAATGAAAGGGAGTAGTAGTCCCTGCACGACACGCATATTCCCATTCCGCCTGGAGCGGATCGCCCGGGCAATCCCAAGATCAATGAGGAAAACCGCGCCGTCTTGTTTCTTGATCATTATGTTGGAGGGCTTGGGATCACGGTATACATTCAATTACGAAGAACGAAGGGAAGTCATCACATTTACGCAAAAATGGATTCGTCTTCCACTACCACCTCTGCTCATGGGTTTTCATGTACTGAAGCCACGATTCCTGAAGATCTTTCACGTTCTTGATTTGCGGGCCATAGACGGCCTCCAGGGACTGGTCCACCGATTTCTTCCGAAGAACGGACAGGAAGTTCTGGAAGGTTCGCTCACCGTGCCCCTTGATCAGATATGTCACCAGACTGAGAGCTAGAGCTTCCGCATACCAGAGTCTTACTTTGTCCGAATCTCTCTCCCAGTGGACATCCATGTAGACAAGCTGCTCCAGAGGGATGTATGTGCCTTTGCGGATTTGTTCGATGTACAGGGCGGTTTGCTCGGCCTGTCTCGCGAACCTGGCTTCCTCCAGTTCTGCAAGGCCCTCGGAGATCCAATTGACCGATGTATGGCTGAAACCGAGGTAATTGTCGAAAATCAGATGAGTCAGCTCGTGAGTAAAAAGACGCCCCATGGCGCCGCTTGACTGCTCCCTGTGCATGGTGATGACCAGCTTGAAGGAATCGGCGTGACCGTCGGACCAGGGAGGATGTGTGGCCAGGTGTGTATATTCGGCCCGTGTGTTGTAGAGGGTCACACGGATTTTCCGGCCCTTCCAGATAGGAAGGTCCAGGGGAGAGGGGGCATCCAGGTCCCGAAGGATCCTGGGGAAGACATCTTCCGCCACTCTCGCCAGTCTTCCCGCCATATTCTCATCCTGATGCTCGATCTGGAAATGGGCGGTTTCCTTCACCTGGAAGGCGGTTTCCTTCGCAACACCCCACCCTGTGCTTGTCTGGAGCAGGATGGGAACGGCAAGGAGGAGGCAAATAAGGCGCGAAGCCTTCATCACTTTGCCGCCAGGGCTTCCAGATCTCTGTCTATTTCCGCGATCAATGAAGTCTTCTCCTGTTCCAGTGCGAGGGTTCTTGCTTTAGTGAGGATCTTCCGGGCCTCATCCAGGGCGTTCCGCTTACCGTAGACCCGTCCCAATATGGTAAGGGCAGGGACATAAGTGGGGTTGACGGTCAGCACCTGCTTCAACGCGTGCTCTGCTTTCTCCCACCAGCCGGAAGAACAGTAGGCCAGACTCAGGGCGTACAGGCAGTCCGTATCCCCGGGTTGGAGATTCACGGCTTTTTCGAAATGGGGAATGCTCTCTTCATGCCAGCCCAATTGACCGTAAATAAAGCCGAGACACACACAGGGCTCGGGGTTGTCCGGCTCAAGCTCCGCATGAATCTTATGTTCGCTTATGGCTTCCTGCAGGTAGCCCCGCTTTGAGTAACCGAAAGCCAGTCTGGAATGGATGTGGGAATCCTTCGGACGAAGGGCGAGGGCCTCCAGATATTCCTTTTTTGCGAAGTCCCATTGATCCTCATCATCAAGGATGACGGCCAGATGGAAATGGGAAAAGGGGCTTTGGGGGTTCAGTTTTATGGCTTTCCTATAGACATCCTTGGCCTCACCGATTCTCCCCGCATTGTGATAAGCGGCGGCGAGTCTCTCGTGAGTCTTCGCCGATTGTGGGGCCTGCTCCACCGCGGCCTCCCACCGGAGCACTTCTTTGGCAAAATCGTCCATCAGGTCACCTCCACAGAATTCCAGATAGTCCCGTTTCAGTTTCGCGAATTCCCTTGCAAGGGGAACCTTTGTCCAGTAATCGAGCAGGTCCACCGCGGTCGCCGCAGACTTGTAAACGCATAGCTCAGGGGCCTCCGCCAGGTCTTCTGCGTACATGTACGGCCCGAAGGTTCGGCAGGAGAAAGGACGATGGGGGTGGATCATGCAGCCTGTCTCAAAGGAGTAAAAGGGACAGTGATCGTACAGAAGGTTCCCCGCTTCATCTCGCCTGAGGGCCACATAGTCCCTGAAGGCTTCCACCTCCGATTCGGAGTGGAGCGTTCTGAGATAATCATATTCGATGTCCTGCACCTTCGGCCTCATGGGTCCTGCGCAACAATGACGACAGGTCTCGCAATGATTATAGTCATCCATTTTTGGAAGCTCATTGGAGACCTGTTCATAAACCTTTGTCAGCCGCGAAAAATAGGACTTTATTGATTCTTTCTCCACATTCTCAACTCCTGATCCTTGGTGAATTGCGGATTCGGTAACATCTTGCACAGAGAGAGCCCGTTTCCTCCCCGAAGATCAACTACGCCTCAGCGTTGCCTCTCGCTGCTGCGCCCATTCGATCTCCAGATCGTCTCCGTCCAGGTGCTCCTTGAACCAGTGATAACCCGATCTGTCCAGCGTCACCTCCAGGTGGAAGCGGCTTTTCCCGACTCGAAGATTCTCGATCCGCACCCGGGACAGCCCGGGGAAGAAGTGCGGGGCGATTCGAAGACCCTCCCCTATTCCCCTTGGCGCTAGTCCCAGAAGGGTTTGCACCATAAAAACGGGGATCGCCAGAGACCAGGCCTGAAGCCTGCAGGCCCTGAGGATCGGAACCGGCGGGTCAGGATCGGCCCTCTGAATTCCGGCGAAAAGCTCCGGCAACTGCCCCTGCGGAAATCTTGCCGATGCCTGGAGGAGGGACTCGATCAAGAGAGAAGCGGCATTAGAGAATCCGTATCGCTTCATGCCCGCTGCGATGAGCATGGTGTCATGAGGCCAGACGGACCCTTTGTGGTAGCTGAAAGGGTGGTAGCCTTTCTCCCCGGAGGAAAGGCACCTGAGCCCCCATCCTGAGAAGATGTCGGGCTGCATCAGACGGTGGACTACGTGCCCCGCCCTGGCCCGGGGTATCACGCCGGACCAAAGCCCGTGCCCGCAATTCGTGGCAATCGGACGGCATCGTCTCCCTCTTCCATCCCTGGCAAGGGCGTAGAATCGGAGATCCTCCAGCCAGAAGGTCTCGTCGAAACGGGCCTCCACCTGTTCCGCCCGTATTTTCATCTCCTGCTCTTTTTCCGGTTTCTTCATGAAACGGTAAAGGCCGGCCATTCTGACAAAGGCATCATGGAGATATCCCTGCACTTCAGGAAGGGCGATGGGAGGAGGCGCGGGAGTCCCGTCCCTGCCGATTATGGAGTCTGCGGAGTCTTTCCACCCCAGGTTTCCAAGCCCTCCTGTGGGGACATATTCCAGCAGCCTGTCCTTGCCGGCGGCTGTGGAGTCCTGAATCCAGGCGAGAATTCTCTCCGCGCATGGAAGCAGCTCCAGAAGGAGTCCCTCATTTCCGGTCCATCCTACGTACTCAGCGAGGAGGACAAGGAAAAGGAGGGAAGCATCCACTGTGGCGTAATTTCTTCTGAAGGGAACCTCTCCCGTTCTCGCCATCTCGCCATCCCTCAGTTCATGGGGGATTTTTCCGGGCCCTTCCCCCGTTCTTGGATCATCCCTCATGCCTTGATGGGAAGCCAGATATCGGAGGACCCCTTCCGCGATTTCGGGCTCCCACACCAGAGCCTGATAGGCGGTGAGGAGGCTGTCCCTTCCGAAGGGGCAGCCGAACCAGGGCAATCCTGCCTGAGGAATGGGGCCCTGCGGCTCTTCCATGAGGAGGCCCTTGAGCCCTTCGATGCCGCTCTTCAGGGCCTGACTCAGGAGAGGATGATCTGTAAAGAAACGCACACCTCCCCGGACGTTATACGGCACGCGAGGGACAGGGGAGAGGCTCCGCTCCCGTACCATCGGAGTGATCCTGACCCTGATGGAAGCGCTTCCGCCCGAGGGAAGGAGGATCTCATAAACGGCTGTCCCTTCCTCAGCCAGGCTCTCCGGCGCAGGGTCGAAGGAAATCAGGGTGGATCGCGTACAGCCATCCATGCCGACACGACCCAGAGTTATGGAATTGCGGGTCAACTCAGGGTTGAGTTTCGTCCCACGTACCTGTCGGGAGGGCTTCCGTCCTGAAAGCATCCCCCTGACCTCGAAGATGTCCGAAAAAGAGCTGCCTGCCTCCCAGACGCAAGTGATCGCCATTTCACAGGGGGAATGGTTCTCGATGACGATTCTTTCCTCGAAATCGAGAGACAGGAGGCGCTCCCTTTTCACCAGAACGGATTGGGCCGGCAATTCCTTTCCCCCTATCCTCGTTCGGCGGTTCGTGAAGTACAAACAGTCCCTGTCCGTTTCCCACTCGGAACGAGAAAGGACCTGCAAAGGAACGTCCGGGAGAAAGAAAACAAGCTCATCCAGGAACCGGGTGTCTCGAAAATAGAAGCCATACCCTTCCTGGTTCTTTTGTTTGGGGATATCCCCGTGCTCGTTACTCACAAGGAATGCGCCGTTTCGGGCCAGAATGCGGTCTCCTTCCACCCTCATCCTCCTAAATTCAACACCAAAATTTCACCGCAGAGGCACAGAGGTCGAACCACCCTCTTCCACGCTCACTGCCTTGCCGCAGATGGTGAGCTGCACCTGGGGTCCGCCGGACCCTTTCGGGCGGGAGACTCGAACCAGGGAGCGGGTGATCGAAATCCTCAAGGGCACATTGTGCAGAAAAAGAGTGAAGGCGAGGGACTCCCAGTTTCGCGGCAGCCTGGGCGCCACTTCCAGTCCCTCCTCGGTCATCTTCACCCCTCCAAATCCGAAGACAAGGGCCTGCCAGCTTCCTCCCATGGCAGCCATATGGAGGCCATGGGAGGAGTTTCCCATCCGATCCGCGAGATCCAGGTTTACGCTTTGCACGAAATAGGAGTATGCCTTCTCCGTTTCTCCCAGATCGGAAGCAACAAGGGAATGGATCCCTCTGGAAAGAGAAGAGCCATGGGCCGTTCGGGGCTCATAAAAGTCCCATTGGGTTCGGAGGAAGGGTGGATGCCAGGAGCGTCCCAGCAATGCGGCCAGCATCAGGACATCGGGCTGTTTCAATACCTGAACCCTCTGGATCGCTTCATGCCCCAGGATCACGTCCATGGGCCTTGTTCTCGGCTCGTATTGAGCCAGATCCACGGACTCCAGATTCAGGAATCCGTCAAATTGAATCAAGAGACCGGTGGCAGGGTCCTGTCCTATTTTCATGTGGCCGGCCACATTTTCCCAGCAGGCCGACTCCTCTTTTGTCAGAGAAAGGCGGGAGAACAGGCCCGGCCACTGATCGGGTCTCCGGGACCGGATCAGGCGGCCGACCTCAATGGCTTTTCTGATATTCCATTGGGCCATGGAATTCGTAAAGACATTGTTATCAATGTTCTCGTGATACTCATCAGGTCCTATGACCTGATGAATTCCGAAATGGCCGTCAGAGTCAGGCACTGCTCGGCTCGCCCAGAAGCGGGCCGTCTCGATGATGATCTCAGCCCCCCTGGAGGCCAGAAACTCCAGGTCTCCCGTAGCCTGCCAGTACTGCCAGTAAGCCAGAGCCACATCTGCGCTGATATGCTGCTCCCTGTCTCCGCACCAGATCCTGATCTCCTTGCCCGAATCCGGGTGGCGGATCCATCTTGGCGTGGTTTCTTCCCCTGTATCGGTGCTCTCCCAGGCAAACCATGCCCCTTTGTATCCGTTTTCCTCGGCCTTTTTGCGGGCCCCCTTCAGTGTGAGATAGCGATAGGTCAGCAAAGTCCTGGCTGTTTCCGGCTGGGTCCAGATGAAGAAAGGCAGCATGAAGGTCTCTGTATCCCAAAAGACATGACCCTTGTAGCCTGGACCGGACAGCCCTTTGGCCGCGATGCTCGCCCTTGGGTCCACGGGTGACGCACATTGGAGAAGATGAAAAATGCAGAAACGGATCGCCCTTTGGGATTCAGGATCTCCCTGGATCTCCACATCGCTTCTTCTCCAGAGCTCGGACCAGATTCGGGAATGGGCTGAGACCAAATTCTCAAAAGATTCGGAATTGTGTTTTCCCAACACATTCAAGGCGTCGAACCAGGGATCTTCCCTGGGAATATCCCTGGATGTCGTTGTGGCTACCCGTTTTTCCAGCCTGAAGGGGACATTTCTTTTGGGAGTCCACTCCGTGGCATGACAGGACGCACCGCAGGGAGAGGGCGACAGAATACGTGTCGTAAACCTCGCTCCCCCGCTGTTCATCTTGTGACAGGCCGCCTGGGCAATCTCAATTTTCGAGTAAAGAGTTCGAGTGAGGAGACGAAGCTCTCCCCCCGGGGAGGTGTCTGCTTTTCCCACCTCCAGGTGGGTCGGCCCGTTATCGGACAAGGAAGCGTCAAGAAAGCTCTCGAGACGCATTGGGGCCTCATGGTTTAAGGGCGTCACCTCGTAGATGAGTGCGGCAAGATGACGGTCATCCATGCTTAACATTCTGACTGTTCTGATCATCGTCACCGCGCCTTTGGAGTCTTGCCAGGTCACTCGTCGCTCGAAGGTTCCCTTTTTCATGTCCAGGGTCAGCCTGGATTCCAGAACTGTTCCACTGTGAAGGGAGAAGGGCGCCCCATCCACAAAGAGCCGCACTCTTGTCCATTCAGGAATTACGGGGAGCTCCGGAACATGACCGGGGACTTCATCAAAGACCCCGGCCAGATAGGTTCCGGAAAGGGTTCCCCTGCCGCCCTCTTCGGGCGCTCCCCTGGTCCCCATATATCCGTTGGCCAGGGTAAAAAGACTCTCCAGGGCGCCCATGTCCTGGGAGGGCTGGTATTCCCTTTCCACGAGAAAAGAAAGGTCAATTTTCGTGTCTGTGCTCATTTTCTTCATTTTCAGCATCACCAGGGATCTGACCTTCAAGGAGACCCAGAAAGGCCTGTACTCCCCCACCTATGTGGAGAACCCCGGGAGGGACCCCGTTGGGCTCTTTTCCCACAGACACGTAGGTCGCTCCTTCGGCCAGGGGGGTCACCATCCTGAAATCGCTTCCTTCGAAGCCTCCTATCGGGCCGAATTCGTCCCCCACGATCAGAATTTGGGAGGGCCTGATGCCTTTTTCCGCCGCAAGAGTAGTCAGGAGATATTCCATGGAGTCGCTCTTGTCCGTAAGGCCGATTTCCACGTGCTTGACATCTGTGGTGATCTTCCCCGAAAGCCCCAACTTTCGGGATTTGTCCCCCACCATCCGGATGATCTGCGCGATTCCTTCACTCACGGAATGGTTGTGAAGGCGTTCGGAAACAGCGGAGAGGAGCTCGCCGATCCGCACCTTGGGCGGGTTCTCCCACTCCGGCAATGGGATCAGGTCCAGTTTTCTCCGGTTCAGGCGATCCGAAGCAATAGAAATTTCGAGGTGATATTTGGAAAGGAGCTCCTCTTTTATCTCTCCAGCGACTTGATCCAGGAGGGCGTTTTCCTCCGGAGTGGCTTCCCGTCTGAACAGGAGGGTTTCACGGCCCCTTTCATCGTATCCGTAACCCTCGGATCCCCGGTTCGCACAGACGGCGAGCCCCTTTCTGAGAGAGGGGGCGACCTTCGCTCCGAACTGGCGATGGATGTTTCCGAAATGGGTTCCTGTGACGACGGAAAGAAGTCTTCCCCCGGCGAGGAGCGGTTCCGCTCTGGAAAGAAGCTCGTCAACAGGGTCTTCTCTTCCTGAGACGGCTGTTCCGTCCCAGTCGAAAACCAGCAGGGAATAGGATTTCAGAAGGCGGGGATTCATGGGAAGCCTCAATCCAGCTTGAAGAAGGTCATTCGCTGTGCGAGCCTCTGGGCCAGTCTGGCCAGAGAAGTGGAGCTTTCGGCGATCTCGTCATTGACGCTTTTCTGCTCTTCCGTTGCGGCACTCACCTGTTCCACCCCTGCGGCATTGGAATGGGTGATTTCGTGTACTTCGTGGATTTTTTCCACGATCTTGTCGTTTCCCGAGAGAAGCTCATGGGTAATGCTCTTCTCCAGTGCCACATTGCTTAGACATTCGTCCACAAGACTTACCAGCCTGAGACATTCCTCCTCTCCCAGCTTGCTCTTTTGCTCGATGAGGCCATCTCTCACCCTGCCGAAAAGATCTGTGGCGAACTCGACATTCTGGCCCACCATTGCGATGACTTCGGAGATCTCCTTCACGAAACTTACCGCCTCTTGCACAAGACGCAACTGCTTTTCAGCATTTCCGGAGAGGTCCATCATGGCGGTTACAATCTGTTCCGTGGAAAAGGCGCTCTGGATGCAGGATTCCGCCACAGCGCACGCGGACTGGTTGACCTGATTTACAAGCTCCCTCACCTCCTTCACAAGGCAAGCGAGAGTGATGCTCATCGTGCTCAAGGCCGTCGAGATGGATTGCATTTCCTTGATTTCACTGTCAGGGAGAGGGTGGGAAAAATTGCCTTCCGCGAGACTATCCAGGTATGCAGTAACTGCGACAAAGGAATCATTGAGACTCCTGGGATCAAATCCGTTCACCTGATCCGTCACCGCTCACCTCTCATTGTGGAGATTCGGCATCCTGTCTATCGGGAGTTATTTGAGACCGGTAGTCGCGATTCCTTTAATGAAATACCTTTGAAAGAAAAGGAAGATCAGGATAATCGGTACACTGTTAAACATGGAGCCCGCCAGAACAAGGGCCCAGTCCGTGGCATATTCGCTCCGAAAGTAGTTGAGCCCCAGGGGAAGGGTGAAGTTCTCAGGCGTATTCAGGACGATCAGAGGCCACATGAAGCCGTTCCAGGAACCCTGGAAGCTGAAGATGGCCAGGGCGCCCAAAGCCGGCGTTGCCAGAGGCAGAATGATCCTCCAGAAAATAAGGAGACGGGAGCACCCGTCTATGTGGGCCGCTTCCTCCAGCTCCCTCGGAATCCCCTTGAAGAACTGGGTCATAAGGAAAATGCCGAAGGCCCCGGCTGCTCCGGGGACTATGACGGCATAGAAGGTATTTACCCAGCCCAGGGAGTTCGCAATGGCGTAATTGGAGATCATGGTAGCCTGGGCGGGTATCATCATGCTTCCAAGAGTGGCGAGAAAAAGGAGCTTTTTTCCCGGGAAGCTCAGGCGGGCAAAAGCGTACCCGGCCATGGAGCAGAAGAGAAGCTGGCAGATCACATGCACGATCGCAAGGAACACGCTGTTCACCAGCCATTTCGGAAAAAAGGGGGAAACCTGCCAGACTTTTGCGTAGTTGTCAAGGGTGAAAGGGCTGGGAATGAGATTCGGAGGCCACTCCAGAGCCTTTTCGGCGGGCTTCAGGGATGCGGAGACGGAAACAAGAAAAGGCGCCATGGTAAGAAGAGCGATAGAGATCAGGACCAGATAGAGAAGGTATTTGAGGGCTTGATTTTTCTTCATCAATATTCGGGCTCCACATCCAGAAATTTTCTCGCAAGAGACGTGGCCGTAAATATGACGGCAAACAACAGAAAGGCTCCTGCACAGGCATACCCCATGGAAAAGTCACGAAAGGCATACGAATAGATCAGATAAACCACGGTCAGAGTGGATTTCAGAGGGCCTCCATTGGTCATGACATAGATCTGATCAAATACCTGAAAACACCCGATCATGCCCATTACGACCACGAAAAAGATGGTGGGGCGCAAGAGGGGCAGCGTGATCTTCCAGAATACGCGGAAGGGATGGGCGCCGTCGATTCGGGCAGCCTCGTAAACAGTTTCCGGAATGCTTTGAAGCCCTGCGAGGAAAATCACCATAAAGGTCCCTGAAGTTGTCCATATATTTAGAGACATGATGGATTGGAGGGCGAATCGCTTATCCCTGAGCCAGTCGAGATCATCCGGAACCCAGCCGAGGAGCGGCGCTTCTTTCACTAGGGAAAGAACGTAGTTGATCATTCCCAATTTGCTGAACATCCACATGAAGATAAGAGAGATTACTACAGAGCAGGTGACGGACGGGAAATAGAATGCCGCCCTGAAGAAAGGTTTCCCTTTCAGCTTCTGATCCAGGATCACCGCAATCAAGAGGGCAAGTGCGGTCTGAAGGCCGACCACCCATACAGTGTAAATACAGGTATTCTTGATGGCCATTCGAAAGTCAGGGTCCCAGAGGAGTGTTCGGTAGTTGCGGAGTCCCACATGGATCGGTGCGGAGAGGAGATCATAGGAGTGAAAGGAGAGATAGAAGGCATAGATTATGGAAAAGAAAGTGAAAACCACCAGCACCCCGAGATAAGGGGAAAGAAGAAGATAAGCCGTCAAAGCCTCTTCTAATCTTGCCTTGGAGAATTTCTTCAAGACTTCTCCCTTAAACGAGAAATTCAGCCAGATGCCTATGTCCCAGAAGCAGTCCTTTGCGCACCTTTTCGGGAGTCCCTTCCCAGACAGGATCTTCGTGCTCGATGCTCAGAGCGCCGTCATAGCCCATCTCGTGCAATGCGGCGATAAAGCGGCGCCAGTCGGCCCCACCCAGACCCGGCAGCCGGTAGCGCCACCAGCCTTTCCCGTAAATTCCTACTCTCCCCAGGACATGGGGCAGGATCTCCGTATCCTTGGCATGGACGTGAAAGACCCTGCTCGCAAATCCCCTGAGGGCTGAAAGATGGTCAATACCCTGCCAGAGCAAGTGGGATGGATCGAAATTCAAACCGAAATTCGGAGATGGCAGGATCTCAAACATCCTGTCCCATATTTCGGGAGAATAGGCCACATTGCTTCCACCGGGCCATTCATACATCATGGGACAATTCTCGATCATGAGCTTTACTTTGCGGTCTGAGGCGTAAGAGACAAGAGGTGGGAATACGGCCTTGAAGAGATCAAGGTTCTCGGCAACGTCCTTCCACGGATCGCGACCCACGAATGTCCCCACAAGGGGAACGCCCAGAAGATGGGCCGCATCAATGACCCTCTTCAAATGGTGGTGTATCTTTGTCCGTGTCTCTTCATCGGGATGGAGGTTGTTGGGGTAGTAGGCCAGGGACGAGATCGAAAGACCCGATCCGTGGAAGAGGCCCTGTATGGCCTCCGCCCTTTCATCGGTGAGGGTATTCATGTCAATGTGGCAGGTCCCTCCATAGGCGCGATCCTTGCCGTTCCTGGGCCAGCACGCGACCTCCAGAGCTTGAAAACCGGCGAATGATTCGGAAAACAGGCTGTCAGAAATCCGAGCTTCATTTTTTCCTCCTTTAAGGTTCATGGCAAAAGCCAGCGGTTGATCTGGGATACGGCGTCATCCAGGGCTTGCTGAGGGCTCTTGACCGAAAGAAAAACCTCCTGGACAGCGGCGCCCATGATGTCATCCATCTTCCGGCCCCCAGGGCCGAACTGATAGGGTTGTCCGTAAGAGGCGCCCGCCATGTGCGCCATGCTGGTCGGGTGCTCAAGGAAATAGGGATCCTTCTGCAAAGCGGATCGGGACGGCAGGGCCATGCCGGAGTGGAGGATTTTTTTCTGGATGTCGAGGCTTGTCAAATGCCGGATGAGGTCCCATGCATCCCTTGGATGTTTCGATTTCTTGGGAATGACATAAGCCACCGTGAAGACCAGGTTGGCCCGATCCCCTTTCGGGCCCTTTGGGATCTCGCAGACCCCATAAGAAAGGGAAGGGAAGCTCTTTTTGACGTATAGCTCAAGCCAGGCGCCCTCAAGAACCATCGCGCTGTAACCTTTAGCGAAGGCGTCTCCGGGCCAGTTTCCTCCCACCTCGGAAGGAAGACAGGCACTCTGATCCTTGAGCTTCAAGTCCCCGTAGAAGGTCAAAGCCTCGACCGCCTGAGAGCTGTTGAGGACACACGCGGTTCCTTCCGGATTCAGGATTCGCGCCCTGTTCTGAAGCGCGAAGGGAAGCCAGTGAGGAAGATCTTCGGCCAGAGAGAGCCCGTATCGGAGACGGCGGCGATCCCGCGTATCGGTCAGGCCCTTTGCCGTTTCTCGGAGTTGCTCCCAGCTCCATGTGCCGTTTGGATAGGGTATGCCTGCCTCGTCAAAGATTCTCTTGTTATAATAGAGAGCATATGTATTGAAATCCTTGGGAATTCCGTATACAAGCCCATTCCAGGAAAAGGCCCTTTCCAGGGACGGGATGAACTCCGCCATCTCAGGTGACCCTTTCAAGAAAGGGTCCATGGGCAGGAGAACACCCTTTGCCATCAGGTATTGAGCAACCTTCGAATCCAGGTAAAACACGTCAGGCGCCGTGCCGCTGGCCAACTGGATCACGATTTTCGGAAAGTAGTCCCCCGTGATGGGCTCGTAGCGCACATCGAGGTTCGGATGTTTCTCCGCGAATTCCTTGATGCACTCCATGAGAAGCGTTTCTTCCGCAGGAGACGAAGTCCATCCCGATATGCGAAGAACCGTGTCTGAGGATCGGGCTCCCCCTGGCTTGCAGCCGATGGAGAAGAAGCTTAAGGAGAAGACAACGACCACCGCAAGGAAGAGACACAGGGGCATGGAGGTCAGGTGGGGGTGACTACTGAGTCCCTCCCCCTTGAGGGGGGAGGTCAGGTGGGGGTGGTTTGCCCCTGTCTTTGCGCCGTTTCCTTCGGGAACCACAAGCAGCCTCCCCACCCTCTGAATGTACTCGGGTCATTCGTCTGCACATCCGGAATTCCTGCAGGAATATTCACCACAGAGGCACAGAGAACACGGAGAATTCAGGGATCACAGGGCCGAGGTTGCCGGTTTGCGCGGGGTGACGCCTGCACTACGCCGGTATCGTACCGCTGGGGATGTCTTCAAGGTAGGTGGGCGTATCTGCGGTCTTGGTCTTCCAATCCTTCTGGAAGACTTTCTCAAAGGAGCTGTTCACATCTTCTGCGAGGATTTCCACATTTGCTTCTCTGTTGGTCTTGAAGCCTGCATAAGACCAGTTTGCGCTTCCCACGATTGTCTTGTCCTCGTCAAAAACAGCCATTTTGGCGTGGAGCTTTTCTCCGGTCTCCGAATCGCACTCATACCATTTCACGGGGACTCCCGCTTCTTTCAGCTCATTGAAAGCCTTTTCGTTGATGGCATTGCCTTTGATTTTCAACGGATGGAGAATGACTCTTACATCCACCCCCCGTTCATGGGCGCTTTTCAGGGCTTCTATGGCGGGCCTGGACGACAGCACAAAAAGCTCCGCATGGATGGATTCCCTGGCATCGTCAATGGAGTGCAAAATCGCCTTCTGAATGGTTTGTTCCTTGGCTTCAAGGCTTGATGTGACCACATTTACCGTTGCATTCGCATCGGGATGAGCAGGGGTATGGCCGATATATGGAATCTCTCCTGACTGGCCCCCTGACTTGAGCCAATCTTCCCGGAAAATCCATTTCATTTTATCTACTGCCGGGCCTTCGACTTTTACGTCGAAATCGTGATTGAGAGGGGAGTGGTTGCCCCAGTTCATGCCCCCGATGATCGCCTGGTCCCCATCCACAAGCAGCATTTTTACATGGCACAATTGTCCGTACTTGGCGCCCGGGGAGCCTGGTTCTTTTGCCGGATAGGTCAGAACTTTTACGCCGTTGTCCGAGAGCTTCTCGATGACTTCTTTTCTGGATTCCTCCCAATCCTCATTGGGCGGGTCCATGATGACCTGGACCTTGATCCCCTTTTTGGCTTCCTTGATCAAAAGGTCCACCACGTCCTTGTTCTGGAGATCGAACATCTCGATCTGAATCGTCTTCTTAGCGCCGGAGATGCTTTTCTTGACCTGGGTGAAGATGTCGTCACTGTCGTCCTTCGGCGTTACCCGTTCATCGAAAAGAGGGGTCACCTTGTTGCCCGGGAGATACCAGGGAGGCAACTCCTCCGCCTCTGCGTCAGAGCTGGGGACATAGGTCTCTGCCTCGCCATCGCGGTTTTCTTCTTTTGTCTTCCTGATTCCCTTCGGAGAAGGAAATATCCCAAAAGAACCGCCTGGCGCGGGATTTCCTGTGATTTCGCTCGACATTGGCTCCTCCTCAACGATCGGGGTTCTGATCCCCGATTCGGCCATACTGATGACAAAATCTTCCTTAAATTATATATATTATAACCCAGGAGGGACTCTTTTGCCATTAACATTTTGTTAACATTTGTTTCCGCGCCATCCATTGGGAGATCCCCTCGCAAGGAGGAAGGGAAGCCGTGGAGAAACAGGGATGGCACGACAAAATCGCAGGAACATTTGTGGTGAAAGTGAGGTAAGTAATCATGAAATCAAGTTATGCTCCGCTTTCGGCTGGATTTGTCGCACTCGCTCTCTTTCTCGTGACGTTCACTCTCGCTCCACAAGCCGCACGAGCCTCAGAAGGGACCGGAACCCTTTACTACCTGGACGGCGGAAGAGGGGGGGGCGTGGTGCACCTTTATACAGGGAGCGGTCTTCTGCGCATTGCCTTCGTTTCGGGCAAATACAAGGAAATTGGATTCCGCGGGGCGGACGGTTACGCCTATGGCGCGATCTGGAAAGTCGGTTATCACAAGGCACAGGTCGGGCTGGTTCTGGACCGGGCGGTCTTTACGGGTCGTTTCGATTCAGCCGTGAGGCCCGCCGATCTGTTGGTCCGACGCCACTATGCGCTTCTGTCCAAAGGGTCTTATGAAAAGGCTTACAATCATTTGAGCTCTGCATGGAAGCGAACCCAGTCTTACGACGCTTTTGTGAAGGGCTTTCAGGAAGTCAAGTTTGCGGACACCGCCCAGACCCCGCCTTCCTACGCCCTGAAAATCATCGGACACAACCCCCGGGAAGTTCTGGTGCTCGTAGATGCGACCTGGTTCACCGAAGGCAGGGGCGGCTATTACCGCTTCACCGTGGTAAGAGAAAAGGGGTCCTGGGTCATTGACCGTTCGGACCCCATTACTCACGAGAAGTGGAGGGACTCCTGACGCTAAGGTCCCACAATCTCTCCAAGGAGAAGCTCCTGGGACGGATTGTTCTGCAGTAGCTTGGCGATGCCGGAGAGCTTCACCTTGTCTTGAGGCTCCGCATTCGCATTTTGCTGGGGAACAAGACCGTGAACAAAATCGGGATGGGTTGGGCTCAATGGTGGGGGAGCAGTTGAAGGGTTCGGGCCCGCTCCGGTTGCGGGACCCGTGCTGGAAGTCCCGCCCGCGTTCGGAGGCGGGTCCTGGGGGAAAGGCGGCGAGCCGCCACCCAAAGTGATGGGCTTGATGACCTGATCCAACAGTCCTGCCATTAGGAAGGCCTCCTCTCAGATTTGTAAGATGCCCATCCTATCCCCTCACCCTGTGCTCAAATTCCACATTCACTCGTCTGTTTCGGCGCCAGGTTCCGGCTTTTTATTCACGACCCTGTGGCCTCTCGTAAAGGGTGGAATGGCGCCACCGCAGGAATTTAACAAGTTCCCCTCAGTCCCTCAAAAACGTTAACACGGCGAGGTTCCCGACCGCCGACAAGGCTGTCGCTCCACATAAACAACGGTGAAGATTAACAAGTTCGCAAGGAGATTGGTGGCGAAATGACGGAAACCGTAGCCGTTCAGGGGGTCGGGGGTCAGGGACCAGGGATCGGGCAGCCTTGGGTCGAAGTCTGCTTTTGTCCACTCTACCAAACACAAAGGAGTCACAGAACATGAGAAGATGGCGATTTCTGGTAACAGCAGCAGTGCTTCTATTGGCCGCGTCCTTTGTTTTTGAAGCCCGGGGCATTGAAAAAATCAGTCCTGATCCGAAAGGAGTTGCACTTGTGGATGAGCTTGTCAAAGCTCTCTCCATCGCGGATGCAGACGCCAGGGTCAAGGCGCTCCTGCCCCTTGTTCACAAAAGCCTGCTCTCCCGGGATGGAAAGGATCTGGACTGGAATGTGAAGGACTACTCCTACAAGAAAGCCTGGCAAAACGTGAAGTTCTATAAGCAACCTGTGGAGATTCACGAGGTCCACAAGGGCAATGTCTTTACAATCGGTTTCAGGGAAACGGCTGAAAGAGGCCGCGGAGACAAGTATTTCATCAAGAAAAAGGAAGGCATCAATGGGATGCCTGCTCCTATTTCCATTTTCTGGCCCGAAAACGGTGGGGATCCTAAGGTTATTGATATGGGGAGCCTGTAGTTCAGGGTTTCCCCTTGCCCCTGCCCAGGAGCTCGGATTTCACGTTCTCCAGGTCTTTGACGGCTTGTGAGTTTTGTTTATAGGCTCTTATGAAGTTGGGAATCAAGGCGCTTGAGATGAGGTACTTATCCGTACCGCGGGGAGGATTCTCCATCAGGGGGAGCTTTCCCGACTCGATGGCGGTCAATGCGCTTCTCATGAATTGGAGATAGAACAGCTCATCGGCCAGAATGCTCGACTTTCTCGCGATTTGGTATTTAGCCACAAGGAAAATCCGGTAATACTTGGGGTAACCTCCCGCAAGACCCGCGAAAAAGGCAGGAGGAAAGTCGCCTTTTCGCGCCTTCAGTTTTTCAAGGTAGTCTGTTCCCAGCATCCGTTCCACCTCCAGCGCCCTGTGAAAGGAGTTTTCTTTTTCCTCCTGGAGGAGGTTGAGCTCTGCGAGGACTCTTGAATAGTCCGCCTTCACCCCTTTTTCCACCATGTATTGAAGGGGATTCAGGATCCACTTCTGACAGGCCACATTTATCATCAGGTTTATCAAGGCGCCTCCGCTCGGGGTTCCTCTCTGCCCCAACTCCCGGAGAAAGCGCAGCCCATACATACAATCATCCGCCGCATCCTGCGGTTTCCCATTTTCCAGGTCTTCGTAAGCTTTGACTGCCGTTATTTGAGCAATCCTCCTTGCTGCTTTGAAGTTCAGGGGTCTCATCTCAACGCCCTCTTCATATTGAAGATTGAAGCGGCACCAGGGTTGATTGTATGCTTCCTTTAAGAGCTTAAAAACTTTGTGGTTTTTTTTCAATTGCTCCCGGAGTTCTGCCCTGTTGTGGGAGAAGTAGTCCCGAAGATCTTCGGTTTTGTTGGGGCCTGTAGCGTAATTGATCAGATCCATGGCGGCGACGTAGTAGGGCGCCCCGTTCTCTTCGGGAGGGATCTGGGGAGGGATGGTCTGCTCGATGGAGGAGATTTCCCCCTTCTGCCTTATGGAGTCCAATTCCCGTGCGACCTTGCCGGAAAGGAGAGATGTAGACATGTGCTCTACGAAAACAACCAGCAGGGCAAGGAGCAGAACGACGGTAAGAGCTGCGCTTTTCATGATTTTCATAATCCCGCCTCCTCATACTTTTTCCTGACGTCGCAGGGGGGAACCGTCCGCTCTCGACCCAGGAGGGAAACCAGTTTGTGGTATGTGGATTTCAGAACCGTGGATTTGGGGGTAAGGTCAGGGGAGGGGTGAGACATTTCCTTATCCCAGAAGAGGAAACCGAAAAGAAGAACGGCAAGGAGGGCATTGGTCATGGCCAACCGGTTGAACGGCGCCCGGGACCCGGGGTCGCGGGTCAGGCCGGATCTCTTCCCAGGCAGCAACGGTCGGGACCGTTCGATCTCGTCAAGCAAAGTTTGTTTCAGGTCTTGCTTGAATCCCTGATCCAGTGACCGGAGCTCGAATTTTCTCAGACGTTTTTCCACCAGACTGTCATCCATGTCGGACCTCCAGCGCCTTGCGCAGCTTCTCCAGGGCATAGCGATATCGGCTTGCGGCCGTGTCTTGCGGGATCTCCAGCAATTCCCCGATCTCTCGAAACTTCAAGTTCTCGTAGACCTTGAGCACAATGATCTCCCTTTGCTCCTGCGGCAGTTTCCCCAGGGCCTCCTCGATTTCGGCTGCTTGCGCGCGTTCCTGAGCTTTGGAAGGAACCTCCAGGAGGTGGTCCGGCAAAGTGCATTCTTCCCGGCTTTCCCTGATGAAGTTCAGCGCCTCGTTTCGTAGCGATTTATATAGATAAGCCTTGATGTTGCGCACGGATTGCAGAAGATTCCGGTTCCGAATCAGCCGGAGGAAAAATCGCTGCAGAATCTCTTCCGCGTCGTCCGCGCGGCGGATGAGAATCAGCGCATAGCGAAACAGCGGTTCTGCGTATAGCTCGAACAGCCTGCCCACTGCGGCAGGATCTCCTGCCTCCACAGCCCTGCATATGCTGATTTCGCGAAGATATCTCAGGAAATTGCTCATCGGTCATAAGACACGGAAGAGGGGATTTTTTGTCTAAGATTCGACAGAGCTCCTCCAATACTGTAACATCCTGTCAATACAAGCTATCATCATGTCATGCCACGATTATCGGAGGGTCATGAGCAGGTCGAATCCCGGCCCGATAATCAGATTGTAGCAGTCGAGCCGCCTTCGTTAACAAATAGCTGCGTTTTGTCAGCGACATGCCATGAATTTGTGATTGGAGGGTAAGTTTTTGGATGATAATATTATCAAAGTGCCTGTTGCGAGAGAGGGGGAGGGCATGGCATGGATTACCTTAGTTTTCCCGTAAACGGAGCCTTTGGGAGCATACAGAATCGTGGATTTCGTGGTCCATACACAGGTGCTCAGCCTTTGGATCCCACCCCGACATACAACACCGGTTACAGCGGAATCTATGGGATCTCTCAAAATCAAGGACTGAGTGACCCTTACACGTATGTCCGGCCTCCCGATCCCACGCAGACAGACAACGCCGGTTCCAATCCCGTGGAGTCCGTCGTTGTTTCACCGCTTGCGCAAAAGGGACGGGAGGGATTCACGTACAACGTGGTAGACGCCTATTTGGGAAACCTGCCTCCAGGGGCCTTGCAGAACTCGGAAAAAGCCAGGAACGCCCTTCTGGACCCAAATATCCCTGAGGGCCGGCGCAAGATCCTCTCAGACGCCTTACGCTCCATCCCGGGGGACCATCTGACCATGCTGAACATGGATGGCATTAAGATCCAGGTTGAAGACAAGGGAAAACACTACGCCCATTACAAGAAAAAAGACTCCGCCATATATGTCAGCGACCGGATGATGAAAGATCTGGAAGATCCCGCCAGAAGCAAGGATGCAGAAAGTGTCCTGCGGCACGAGATCGGCCATGCTCTCATTGATTCGATCATACTCAGGGAGGGCGGGGCTGCATCGAGTTTCACAAGCTATCTCGACAGTCCTCCCGCCACAGAGCCCGGCGCCCAGCGTCGCGGGGTCGTCGAGCAAGCAACAAGAAGAAACAAGGGACAAATTAGAGTAGATGATGCCGTGGAGGAGAAGCTGGCGGACACCTACGCCGATCTTTTCAGCCCTTACTCGGAAGAAAGAAGCCGCCTGGGCAGCAAGGACTCTCAAGAGATCCAGCTATGGACCCAGACTCTGAGCCGCGGGTACCAGGCCGGAAAAGAGAAGCCCATATCCCCCATTGTCAAGGATTACAAGGAGATTCCCGGCTACAAGCAGGCAGTTTCCTGGGGGGAGAAGTTCAATCAGCTTGTCGGCCAGGTGCGGAACAACGGTTGGGCCTCATCTCTTGCTCTTGGTGGTTATTTCGAAGACCATTACAAGCAGTTACATCAGTATTATCAGAATTATGCGCAATTGGCGGACCTGGACGACGACCCCTGGGGGCACTGGCGTTAGTTGGGGGTTGAGAAAACGATTGTCTGGCTGAAGCGCTCTTCTTTCCAGGGGTCGCCATGACTGTGGTAGCCCCGACTTTCCCAGAAACCGGGGTCATCCTTTTCAACAAACGAGATTTTGCGGATGAATTTGGCGGACTTCCATGCATAGAGCTTCGGGACCACCAGTCGCGCGGGACCGCCGTGCTCAACAGGAAGCGGTGCTCCATCCAGTTTACAGGCAAGAATGACATCAGGCGCCAGGGCGTCATCAATCGGGATGTTTGTAGTGTAATCGTCAGAGCAATGGCATACTACAAAACGCGCTCTCTCTCCGGGGAGAACAATGTCTGCAAGAGTCTTGAATTGCACGCCTCCCCAGCTTACATCGAATTTGCTCCAGGTCGTAACGCAGTGGAAATCGGAGACCTGCTCGATTTGCGGCAACCGGCTGAATTCCGGCCAGGTCCAGGTCCTTGGGTTGGCGACTTCGCCTTCCACCGAAAAGGACCAGGTTCTCGGATCGAAGGCCGGATGGATCCCCAGGTCAAGAACAGGGAAACCTGCGGAAAGGGTTTGGCCTGGCGGCAGACGGTCGCGACCCTTGCGCGGCGGCTTCGCTCCATGCAACGCGACGAATTTTTTCTTGGCGGACAGGATCTTCTCTCTCACATGATTGGAATTCGACAAGAGTCCTTTAGGACCGCAACATCCTGACAAATTCCGGCAGTTCTTCCCGTTCCAATGCGGCCCAATTGCGCAACTTATTCACAATTTAAGGTGTCCTGCGAGTTCTTTGTCATCGTCAGGTCACCGAGCCGTCAATCACGAGCGGGATATCCAAGTACACAACAGAAGTTTTGGAGGGAGCGAAGATGACCTTGGCCGTGGGACGAATGCTCGACTATGCCAGGAACTCAGTCACTGACAAACCTGCCGCTGCTTCACCGCAACCTGAGGTCGCCGTAACTCAACCTGCTCCACAGCAGGACTCCACTGCGCTTTCACCTCTTGCCAGGAAAGACGCCGAGACCGTTCCACAGTCAGAAGGGTTTCCCTGGACTCGGGTTCAAGACCAGATGGAGGCTCTGAAGCGTAACCCGAATTTTGTCGAGAATCTGGGAAAGGGCAGGGAGGCTCTCCTGGACGACAGCATACCCGAAGATGCAAGAAGGCAAATTGCAGACGCCCTCCGGTCCATTCCGGGAGAGCATCTTGCCTCCTTGAATCAGGACAACATAGGAATCAAGATGGAAAAGGATGGGACTGAGTACGCCCATTACCGGAAGAACGACTCCAGCATCTACCTGAGCCCCCAGCTCATCAACGACCTCCTGGATCCCTCAAAGAGCAGGGACGCGGAAGCGGCAATCCGCCACGAAATCGGTCACGCCGTCCTGGATTCCTATGCCTTGAGACCCGCGTCCTCCCAGGGTTCCTTCCGTCAGTACCTTGACAGGGACTCGGACACTCATCACAGGGGATTCTCGGACGATCTGAGTAGAAGAGAAAAGGGGGAACGCAAGGTAAACGACTCACTTGAGGAGAACCTTGCAGATGTGTACTCATTCTTTTTCAGCCCCTACCAGGAGGACCGCATCAAGCTTGACCAGGAGGATGCCCGGCATTTTTCCAATGATCCCTATCAGGTCCGTCTTGACGAGGGCAACATCGGAGCAAGTATGCTGTGGATGGGCAGCCTCTCGTGGGCCTTTTTTCAGAACCCGATAGCGCCCCTGCCCGGCGACCTTTCGCAGGATCCCTATTACCGCCAAACTGTTCTCGACGACGACCCCTGGGGGCATTGGCGTTAGGATGGGAGTTGAGAGAACGATTCCGTGACAGCCTCCAAGAAGGAACAAATATTCGATTTCTGTCTTTTTGCTATATTTCTCGGGGTTTTTGCCCTGTCTCTTCGATCCGTCCGTGTCGCCTCCTGGGTTGATTTTCTTGTTTTTTTCGTTCTTTTGCTTCTTTTCTACTCGATTCGCGTTCCTCTGCCCGGAGTGGGAATCTATTTTTGTCTGGCTCTCCCCGCCTTCCTGAGCACCGTGTTGGTCATGGGACCCTCTGCGGCCTGGATTGCGCTCCTGGTCACAATCGCCGATTCGGTGATCCACAGATCTCGTTGGCAGGCCGTTCTTTTCAATGTCTACCACGATTTTCTTTGCGTCTCTGTTTCCGCCTGGGTTTACTCCTCATGTGGAGGCCAGACGCCCTTGAGCACCCTCCAATTACACTCACTTGTCCCCGGATTTGCCGCCAGTGCCACTTTTTTTGTCACCGATTTCGCGCTGACCAACACTCGCCTTGCCGTCGCTCTAGGGAAACCACCCTGGCGCCGGTTCTATGACATGAAGTTCGCGCTGCTGGACACGGCCCTGTTCCCTCTGGGCTTTCTGGTAGCCTTGTGCTACTCGAGTTGGAGCGTGTCCGGTCTTTTGCTGGTAGGGCTTCCCCTCTTGCTGGCGGCCCTGATTCTGGGATTCGCCCTGAAAGGCAGCGGCCAAATGGATGAGCTAAGAGTCATTCTGGATACCGCATCAGAGGTGAATTCCTCCCTGGACCTTGAGCGAATCCTGAAAGCCATCGCCTCAAGAATCGCGCAGGTTCTTTCCCCGGAGGAGTGCCTGATAGCCGTCTTGCGGGGAGATCAGGAAGTCTGGATGGTTGCGGACGGGAGAGATCGAAAAGAGCCGGTTCTGTATCTTCCCGTACAGGATTTGGCCGTAGCTAGAGAAGAGCTCAATCGGCTCCAGGAAGAGACGGCAGGGCAGGACTCCTCTTCGTTCCCTTTTCTGGACTCCCAGTTCTATGCGGGAAAGGCACCGAAGGTCTTTTTTCCTGTGAAAGGGGAGGGGGAGACTGCAGGGCTGATTGTTCGTGTAACGCGAAGCCTCTTCTTCGAGGAGCACCGGGAACTTATCGCCATCTTATCCCAGCAGGGCTCAAGCGCCATCAAGAATGCGAAGATGTATACCGATCTGAAAGCGGCGCAAGCCCAGATCATACAATCGGGCAAGATGGCGGCACTGGGGCAATTGGCTGCAGGGGTTGCCCACGAGGTCAACAATCCCCTCGGGGCCATTATGACTTCGGTTGATCTTATTTCAGATGATGACACCGATCCGGAGCTACGCAGAGAAGGGGTCCAGCTTATCAAACAGGGGATCACCCGATGCAAGGAGATTGTGAATCACCTTCTCCAGTATGCCCATCAGGGGGGTCCTGATCAGGATTCCCCGGCCGACCAGATTGTGGAAGCAAAGCAGGTTGTTGAGAAAACCCTGGTACTTTTTCTGGAGTCTTTTCGGAGATTGGGCATAGAGGTCATGACGGAATACGATTCACACAGCCTGGTGCGGGGAAGCCCCCAGGAGCTCAATCAGTTGCTGACCAACCTTCTCTTGAATGCGAAAGACGCCATAGTGGAACGTCGGGAAAAGGAGGGGTCCGGTTTCCCGAAGGATAAGGCGAAGATTTCCATAAAGACCCGTTCAGATGGAGTATACGCATACATGGAGGTTCAGGATAATGGGATCGGGATCCCCCCAAAGACTTTGCCGAAGATTTTCGATCCCTTTTTTACCACAAAGGAAGTTGGAAAAGGCTCGGGGCTTGGCCTTGCCAATGCCCTTTCCATTGCAAAGAAATACGGCGGAGACATAAGAGTGTCGTCAAAGGCCGGTGATACGCTCTTCTCCGCAAAGTTTCCTGAGATCAAAAGAAAGGAAAGAATTCACACAGTCGCAACATCTGAGTACCCGCGGTCATGAGGGCGTAAGAGACGAGTCATGGCCCGGCAAGATAAGGGAGGTATAAACAGAACAGGTTCCATCTTCCTCACCCCTGTTTGAGCCGGCCCGATTCACTCGGGCCAATTTTTTCCCTGGAATCGGGCCGGTTGTATTACGAAAAGGGAAGGAAAAGATGGGGAGTTGTTCACATTTCGGCAACGATTGTGACAATCCAGTGACCGGAACGTCATGAAGCTGTGTGATAGGATCATGAAGGGAAGGGTCCTGCCTTTCAGTCGCAAAGGAGGGTTCAGGTGATGGGAGAACCGGTGGAAAAAATCGGCAAAGCCAAGGAGAAACAGCCTCAAGAGGTCATGAACTCCGGCTTCCAGGCAATCGGCAATGAACAAAAAGTGCCTCCGGAAACGCAACCGGAGGATTTGACCGCTTTTTCCCCTCTAGTCCAGGATGGTGGGCCTCAATGGGGAGTGCCGGCGCGCGATGATGAGGTATTCCCCTGGGGCGACAACTCCGCAATGACCGGTTTGGAGAAGCTCAAGCAGTGGTCTGCGAGAAAGAAAGAGGATCGAGCCTTTACGGATAATCCCGAAGCTGTGAAGGCTTCGTTGATGAATGACGATATCCCACCGGACCAGAAGCAACTGATCTCAAACGCTCTGGATCCCATACCCGTGGATCACCTGGCTGACTTGAGTCATGACGGCATAAAGATCCAGGTGGCGGAAAACAGTGATCAATACGCGCATTATAGAAAAAAGGATTCCACCATTTACCTGAGCCAACAACTGATGGACGATCTGTCCGATCCCGCCAAAAAGGATCAGGCGGAAACCGTCATCAGGCACGAGATCGGTCATGCCTTTCTTGACTCCTATGTGCTGGGAAAGGGGAACTTTCGCAACGGCTTTCTGAATTACGTTTCCAAGGGACCTGGCGGCGCTCCGGATTCTCCCCCGGAGACTCAGTACGGGGATTATGGTTTCCAGGAAACGGGCGATCTTCTGGAGAATGATAAACCCCTGCCTGACAGCAAGCCCGGGGAGATTCACGTGAATGATGAGCGGGAAGAGCAATTCGCCGATGCCTATGCGACCTTTTTCAGCCCTGACGGTCATGGCAAGGGACGGTTGCTGCGAAGCGGAGACACACAGGCTTTTGCCCTGTTTGTAGGGAGCAAGTCCGACAAACAGGTCAGAATCGGAAATCCCTTCGCCAAACCTCTTGACGTCACACAGGATCCCTACTACAACCAGGCTACGTCCGATGACGATCCCTGGGGGGTATGGGCCAGGTAGGGGGAGGTTCCCAAAAGTCTTTCTGTGACCCGATCAAGGCATGAGAAACGGTTTGCTCTCTGTATTTCCATTCTGACGCTTCCGGGGCTCTTTCTTTCCATTCATGCGATTCAGGCGTCCAATCGGATGGACGTCTTCTTCTTTGCGGTTCTTCTTTTTCTTTTTAGCTTCATAGAAGTGCCCTTGCCCAGGATAGGGATCTATTTTCGCCTCACAGCCGCCATCCTCTTCGGCGCCGTTCTCGTTCTGGGGCCGGCGGCGGCCTGGATCGCCCTTCTCGTCTCACTGGCCAATTCGGGAATCCGCAAATATCGCTGGTATGCGGCCTTGTTCAATGGTTCCCATGATTTTTTGTGTGTCGGCGCCTCTGCCTGGGTGTATCTGGCCTCAGGGGGACGAATTCCCGTGGGGGAGGTGGGATTCCATTCCCTCTTACCCGCACTTGCCGCCGCCGGGGTCCTCTTCCTTACCGACTATGTCTTGACCAATTTTGCGGTGTCCGTTTCCATGGGAAAGCCGCCATGGCACCCCCTTTACGACATACGGGCCGCTTTGCTGGACGCGGGCCTGTTCCCTCTCGGGATACTGGTTTCTCTCTGCTATTCTTACTGGGGTGTATCGTCGCTTCTTCTCGTGGGATTTCCGATTCTCCTGACATCCGCCGTTCTGGGCTATGCCCTCAGGGGAACCGGGCAACTTGATGAGCTGAAGGTGGTTCTGGACACCGCCTCCCAGATCAACTCTTCCCTGGATTTGGAGGAGATTCTGCAGGCCATCGTTTCCCGTATCTCAAAAGTCGTGATGCCTGAGGAATGTCTTATTGCTCTCTTGCGTTCCGGACCGGATGAATGGATGATCCTGGATGCCCGGAAATGTGGAGGGCCTGCTCAGCGCATTCCGGCCAAAGAGCATGCCAGAGCGGAATTGGATCGGGTTCAGGAAGGGGCTGTGATGACGGATGGCCTGACGTTTCCTGTACTGGATTCCCTTTTCTTTCCCGGGCGTTTCCCCAAAATGGTCTTCCCTGTTCGTACAGAGGGGCGGATTGCGGGTCTGATCGTTCTTGTCACCCAGAGCTATTTTCTGGAGGAGCATAGAAAGCTTGTGGATATTTTCGCACAGCAGAGCGGAAGTGCCATCAAAAACGCAAGAATGTACTCCGACCTCAAGGGGGCCCAGGCCCGGATGATCGAGTCCAGCAAGATGGCTGCCCTGGGTCAATTGGCTGCAGGGGTGGCCCATGAGGTCAACAATCCCCTTGCGGCGATTCTTACTTCCGTTCAGCTCATGTCGGGCCCGCAAACGGATTCTGAGCTTCGCCAGGAAGGAGTCCGACTGATCAAGGAAGGGATCGCCCGGTGCAAGAAGATCGTGAACCAGCTCCTCCAGTATGCACATGGGGGCGCAACGAACAGAGATCTCGGGGTTCACAGGGAAGTGGAGGTCAGCCAGGTAGTGGAAGACACGTTGATTCTCTTCCAGGAATCTTTCAGAAAAGTTGGAATTCAGGTCTCATCCGACTATCATCCACCATGCCTTGTGCGGGCCAATCCACAGGATCTCAGTCAACTGTTCACAAATCTCCTGCTGAATGCCCGGGATGCCGTCGAGGAGCGTCAAGAAAAGGGAGAGATCCCCTCAGGAGCGCTCATTTCCATAAAAACCGGCTCCGATGATGGGTACTCCTTTATCGAGATCCTGGACAATGGCGTGGGAATTCAGTCCGAGGTTCTGCCCAGAATCTTTGATCCCTTTTTCACCACAAAGGAAGTGGGAAAGGGCTCCGGACTCGGCCTTGCCAATGCCATGTCCATTGCAAGGAAGTACGGAGGAGACATTCAGGTATCATCGAAAATTGGGGAAACCCTCTTTTCCGTGAAGTTTCCAGACGGGAGAAACGAAATTGTCCAGTGAGAAGATCCTTGTCGTAGAAGACGACCCCCTGGTGAGGGAGGCATTGAAACTCACTCTCAAACAGGCCGGATACGATGTCTCCACCGCTTCCGACGGACGGGAGGCCATTTCCCTTGCTGAGAAGGAATCCTTCGATCTTTTCATCATGGATGTGCGAATGCCCGGGATAGACGGCATCGAGTCTCTTTCGCGGATGAAGGAATCTCAGCCTGAAGCCCAGAGTATTGTCATGACCGGCTATGCGGATCGGGACGCCCCCGTGAAGGCTCTCCGCCTGGGGGCGGCGGACTACTTCTACAAACCCTTTGACCCGGAGGAGCTTCTCCGGAGTGTCCGCCATCATTTGGAGAAGTGCCGCCTGACCCGCAATGAGCGGGTTGTCTCAAAAAGGCTCCTCCAATCCAACCTCCAAACTCTCAAACAGGTCGCCCTTCTTGTGGAGGACCGGAACCGCTGGTTCCGCGGCCATTCCCGAAGGACCGCGGAATGGGCGGTTCGGGTTGCCAGGAAACTGGAGCTGGATCCGGAGCGGATCGAGCTCCTTGAGACGGCGGCACTCCTTCACGATATCGGACAGATCTATGTTCAGGAAGAGATCCTGGGGAAACCCGGAGAGCTTTCCCCGGAGGAGCGGGAAGCCGTTCGCGCCCATCCTGTTCTGGCCCGTGAGTTTCTGGGCGCTGTTTCGGAGTTTCGCGAGATTCTGTACATCATTCATCACCATCACGAATGGTGGAACGGCAAGGGGTATCCATCGGGCCTTTCGGGTGAGGAGATTCCTATCGAATCACGGATCCTGTCCGTTTGCGAGGCCTATGACGCTCTGATCAGTCCCCGTCCCCACAGAGGCGCCTTTTCCACGGATGAGGCCTTTGAGGTTCTCAGGACCCATTCCGGCACCCAGTTTGACGGAGATATCGTAAAAACCCTCATTTCCCGCGTAAACCATCCGGAGGATGGGTCGGATGAGGGCGCCCTTCCCGAGGATCGGGATACCCTGGGCACATTGGAGCTTCTGGCGAGGGCGTATGAGCAGGTGGACAGCGATCTTGCCGTGGAGGCATTTCAGCGTCTTTCCGCCCTTTCGGAGTCCTCTTCCGGTCGTCGTCCCCTCCTTCGGAGTCTCCTGAGCCTGGCTTCTCTGTATCGTCGTCAGGGGAATCTCCTGAAAGCCCGTACCTGTGTGGAGCTTCTTTTGGAGAAATCCCGGGAGCAGATGGATTTTTTGTATCGCGGCGAGGGCTTGCTTTTGGATGGCGCGATTTTTCTTTCAGAGCAGCGTTATGAGGAGGCTTCCGCGAGCTTTCAGGAGGCATCCCGTCATTTTTCTCACCTGGACCGCCGTGCGGAGAAGGCGAAGGCCGATCTCTTTCTGGCCCGTTCGGGCCAGGCTTCCGGCTCGGAGTTTTTGTCCCATCTTCGGAGCTCTTTTTCGGTTCTGGAGTCTCTGAGCAGTGTGGAGCATGAGGATATTCTCTTAGGGGAGCGAGACTTGTTGTCTCCTGTGGTCCTGTATGGATTGAGAGATCAGGAGCTTCGTCCTGTGGCTTCCGGGATTTGCCTGGGTTGGGGAGCAGGGCTTCCAGATTCTTCTCAATCAACAGATCATCGAGGATGGGGAATGGAAGAGTAAGAAGGCCAGACTCTTTCTCGTGTATCTCTTGATTCACAGAGGTCGTGCAGTGGGAGAAGACAAGATCATGGAGACCTTCTGGCCGGGAGACCCTGAAAAGGCGCAGAACAGCCTGTATTCCACCCTCCATCGGCTCAGGAAAGCCCTTGAGAAAAAGGGCGACGGCAGCCTCGCCGACCCTGTCCTTCATCAAGGCAAGGGTTATGGTTTCAACACAGATATCCAGCACTCTTTCGATGTGGAAGAATTTGAGAGCTCTTATGAAAAGGGAGCGCGTCTCTGGGAGAGCAGGCAGAGGGGCGATGCAGCAGCTCATTTCCAGCGGGCTGACCGGCTCTATGGAGGTGAGTTCCTGGAGGGCGTCTACGAAGATTGGGCCCTGGCCGTGAGGGAACGCCTGGAGCGCAAGTACCTGGATGTTCTGGTCTATCTGGCTCAATTCTATAACGAAGATGGACGTTTCGATCTCGGAATCAGCTATGCCGAGAGGGCAGTGGATATGGAGCGATGCGAGGAGCGGGCCCATGCAGAGCTCATGAACGGCTATTTCCGCTCAGGAAAACGCGATCTCGCAGTACGCCAATATCACACCCTCTGCAAAATCCTGAAGGACCACCTGGGTCTTTCCCCATCCCCTCCCACGGTCCGCCTTCACCTTCAGATTACGCAATCCTGAGAATGACAACCCGTCGGAAGCGCTTATTTCCCCGATGACAAGCATCTGCGGCCCCACAGCCCCTCTGTGAGGGCCGCCAGAAAACCTCCTTCCCTCATCAACTACCCGGGCCAGTTACCGTATTCCACATTCCGACGATGTTATACTGTTTTTAGTTGAAAAGAGAAAAGTGGCTCCTTCTCTGTCGTCCATTTTTCCACTGGTACAACACTGCCCATTATCATTCCGGCATCGCATACCTTACACCGGAAACTGTCCATTTCGGCCAAGCGGCTCAGGTCCTTGCCGCCCGATACGAACGACTCCTTCAAGCCTATGAGGATCACCTGTTCTTTTCAAGAATTTGTGGATTAGTAATCCCTGAAATTTGACAAAAATATGGATTCATTATATACTGTGGATATGATAAAAAGGTTCTTCAGCAGGCTTGACACATATCTGATGCCTCAAAAAGTACTCGTCATATATGGACCAAGACGGGTGGGCAAAACGACGCTATTGAACGCCTTCTTGAAAAGTACCACACTCCGATATAAATTGGATTCCGGCGACAATATCCGGGTACAGCAACTTCTCGGTTCCCGAGATTTTTCTCAGATTCTCCCTTATGCGGAAGGGTACGAGCTCATCGCCATAGACGAGGCACAACAAGTTCAGGGGATCGGCGCCGGCCTCAAGATCATAGTGGACCACGCCCCAAATATAAAGATCATTGCCACAGGTTCGTCCTCTTTCGATTTGGCCCACCAGGTCGGAGAGCCGCTGACGGGAAGAAAATTTACGATAACCCTTTATCCTATTGCTCAGCTTGAGTTGCTGGACAGGTACAACAGGTTCGAACTCTCACAGAAACTGGAGGATTTTCTCGTCTTTGGGTCCTATCCGGAGATCGTTACAGCCAAAAGTCGCAAAGAAAAAATTATGTTGTTGCAGGAAATCGCGGAATCTTATCTTCTGAAAGATATCCTGGTCCTGGACAAGGTAAAAGGGTCGAAAGTCTTATTCGATCTCTTAAAACTTCTGGCGTTTCAAATCGGTAGTGAGGTCTCCTACAGCGAACTGGCGAACAGTTTGCGCATTGATGTGAAAACAGTGGCTCGCTATCTGGACCTCCTAACCAAGACCTTTGTCATCACACCCTTGCACGGATTCAGTCGCAATCTGCGTTCGGAGATTACCCGGAAACACAAGTACTTCTTCATTGATAACGGAGTGCGTAATGCCGTGATTTCCCAGTTCAATCCGCTGGAAGACAGGAATGACGGCGGACAGCTTTTCGAGAATTTCGTTTTCATCGAGCGACTAAAAAAACGTACATACCACGGTATCCTGGGCAACGCATATTTTTGGAGAACCTATGAACAACAGGAAATTGACCTGGTGGAAGAAGGCGAGGGCAAGCTGCACGGATATGAATGCAAGTGGTCCACAAGAAGAAGAGCAACCCCGCCCAAACTATGGCGAACAGCCTATCCGAAGGCGGGATTCTCTGCGATAACCCCTGAGAATTATCTGGAATTCATTACATAGAGATTTCAATTAAGAAGGAAGGATAAAGGATAGGAAAATCGTTTTTCTCTGTCCAGTGGTTTCCACGGGAAAGCGGAAACTCCTACCCCGATTTTCGGGGTTCTGAGGGGTATTTTTCGGCAATGCCCGGGCTGTCGGCCTGTTTTCCTTGAAGTTTCAAGCGTAGATGTATTCGTGAAAGTACGCGTCGGCGGGAATCTCAGGATCAACCGTGTACGGCTCCCAGGTCTCCGCCACTCTGTGGCAAAATTTAGGTGGTGGATTTGGGGTCACCGGTTGCTTCCATGTCCGAAAACGGCTAGACCTCACATCCAGGATCTGCTATAATAGCCCCATGAAACTCGACCCGGACGTATGTTATCAAGCCGCTCTAGCCCGTGATCCCCGCTTTGACGGGATATTCTTCATAGGTGTCGCCTCCACTGGAATCTACTGTCGGACCGTATGCACAGCCAGGATGCCTCGTCGAGAAAACTGTTCCTTTTTTCCCAGCGCGGCCGCTGCGGAGCGGGCGGGATTCCGTCCCTGTCTTCTTTGCCGCCCGGAGCTCGCGCCCGGCAACGCGCGCGTCGACGCTGTCGGCCGCTGGGCCGCTGCCGGCCTCAGTCGCATCGAAGATGGCGCCCTTGCCGAGAGAAGCCTGCAGAAACTGTCAGAGGAGATGGGGATCAGCGACCGTCACCTGCGACGCGTCGTGCAGGCCAAGTTCGGACGACCTGCCCATCATTGAAGTCGCAATGGCCGGCGGCTTCTCCAGTCTGCGACGCTTCAACGCCCTGATCAAATCGCGGTATCGCCTGAACCCTTCCGAGTTGCGAAGGATGCGGGGGTCCGATATCCCGCGGGATACGCTGGCCTGCGAAATCGCCTATCGCCCGCCGCTTGACTGGGAAGCCTTGAGCAGGTTCCTATCCATTCGTGCCTGCGGCGGCGTCGAAGCGTTCGAGGGGGTTCGATACCTGCGCACGGTTTCCTGGAAGAACCATCGCGGTTGGATCGCTGTTGAGCCGGCGAGCAAGAAGCCCACGCTGCGGGTCGAAGTTTCAGCCTCTCTGGCGCCGGCACTGATGCCGGTTCTCGCACGGGTCAAACGCCTGTTCGACCTGGCCGCAGAGCCACAAAAGATCGCCGCGCATCTCGGCCCGCTTGCTGCGACAGACCCCGGACTGCGCGTTCCCGGGGCCTTCAGCGGCTTCGAGATCGCGCTGCGCGCGATCCTGGGGCAGCAGGTCAGCGTGCGAGCCGCCACAACCTTGATGCGACGGCTTGTAAGCATGTTCGGAGAGAAACTAGAGACCCCATGGGCGCTCCTGACGCACCTCCCGCCGGCTGCCGAGCGATTGGCTCACGCAAGCATGGAAGAACTGACTTCCCTCGGGATCACCACGACACGGAGCCGGTCGCTGCTGGCGTTGGCCCAGGCCGTCGCCGCAGGGAAGCTCGTTCTCGAGCCCGTCGGCGACGTGGAAAAAACGATGGCGCAATTGCAGGAGTTGCCGGGCATCGGGGAGTGGACGGTCCATTACGTTGCCATGCGCGCCCTGAACTGGCCGGACGCGTTTCCTCACGGCGACCTGGGCATCCGCAAGGCGCTCCAACAGGCCCGCCCTAGAGAGATTCTTAGAATGGCCGAAGCATGGCGCCCTTGGCGCGCCTACGCAGCCATGCATCTTTGGAGATCCTTGGAGGTGATATCATGACCACCTGGTACACCAGCGTTGACAGTCCTTTTCAGTCACTGCTCCTGACTTCCGATGGAGCGGCTCTGACCGGCCTTTACATGGTTGCACACGAACCTGGCCCGGCGATGGGCGATGACTGGGTCCACGACGAGGCCGCTCCTTTTGCGGAGGCCAGGCGACAACTTGCGGCCTATTTCGCCGGCGCCTTGAAAGAATTCGACCTGCCGCTCGCCATGAAGGGCGCCAGCTTCCATCAACGGGTGTGGGACGAGCTGAAGCGAATTCCTTACGGCAGCATTATCACTTACGCGGAACTGGCGAGGCGAGTCGGGAATCCCAGGGCCTCGCGTGCGGTGGGACAGGCCAACGGACGCAATCCCATCTCAATCATCGTGCCCTGCCACAGGGTCATCGGAGCAACGGGCCGACTGATCGGATATGGAGGCGGGCTCCCGCAGAAGCAGGCCCTGCTGAACCTCGAGGCGTCGGTGCTTGCCTCACCATCTGCCGTACAATTCCAAATAATGCGCCGTCGGTATCTGAGGTGCGACCTGAGGCCCGGCGGCCCCCACAACCCCTCTGTGAGGGCCGCCAGAAAACCTCCTTCCCTCATCAACTACCCGGGCCAGTTACCGTATTCCACATTCCAGACACTGACCTGATCCCACCAGTTATCCCACGGTGTCCTCGTTTGATTGACCAGGGCTTCATCCTGCCCTGCCCCGCCATCTACCTGTATCTTGTCTCTTCCGGGTCCGCCCTCTGCACGGATCCGGTCACTTCCTCCACCCCCTTGAATGGCAATATCATCATTTCCATGACGTCCATCCACTGAGATGCTGTTTTCCCAGCCTCCGTACACGCGGAGCCGGTCGTCTCCCGGGCCGCCGAGGATGTTAAATGTGTCTCTGTAACCTCCCCATGCGTCTATCGTATCACGTCCGCCTTCGAAATGTAGCTCTCCATTCAGGTCGTATCTGTTATTTCCCCAGCTTCCCCACGTGCGGACTTGATCATCCCCCTTCCCGCCGCTGAGTCCGATCGTGTTGCTCCACCCTCCCCATGCGTCCATTTTGTCGTTCCCTCCATCTCCTGACATGCCGATCTTGTTGCGCCATCCACCCATGGAAGTCACAGAATCGTTGCCTTCTCCTCCCCTCATGCCGACAAGGCTGTCTGTTCCTCCAACACTCCATATGTTGTCGTCACCGACTCCTCCATGCAGGCGGATCATGTTCATCTGACCTCCGTTGGCAACAATCGTATCATTGCCGGAATCTCCGTTGACGGTTACGTTGTTCAGAAACCCGGCGTTTACGAAAAGACGATCATCTCCATCCCCTCCGTTCACGACCACCCTGTCGCCGCCCGAACCGTTCATTACAATCTGGTCATTTCCGCCGTTGCCGTTTACGGTGAGGGAGCCTTCAAGGCTCATCAAACCCTGATACAAGAGATTTCCGTTTCCGTCCCTGGTTTCCACCCATCTTCCGCTCTCATCGTTCCTTTCGCTGATTCTCAAATCATTGTCCCCATCGCCGAAATCGAGAATCTTGTTTCCGTATTGATCGCTCGTCATCCGATACTCTTCGCCTGTATTTGGATTTTTGTAATGCTCCACAGTGTTTCCATTAGCATCTTGCACCACATTATATGGGGCAGGGGACGCCGGGTACATCTGTTGCGCCAGGGGGGAAATGTTTACACCATCCTGACCCTTCCCTCTCGTGGATCCCGCCTGTATTGACTCGTCCTGGCCCACTCTCTCCACCACATTTTTCCCTGCGACTCCCCCTGTATATGGAGCAATCGCTCGCACATCCACAGGTTTTACTTGAGAAATGTCCATGTCATTGCCTCCTCTTCCTTTTGATCTTGAGGAGGTTATCCCCTGATGTTTTCACCCACCTGTGACCTTTCCATGACATTTGGATCACAGGGGGATTTTTGCCGCAGAAAGTGAAAGTTTCTTTCAAGTTTCCTACGATGGGTGAGCCATGGCATCCAGTGAAAAAATTCTCATAGTTGAAGATGACTCCCTGATGCGGGAGGCCCTGAAATTGGCCATTCGCAAGGCAGGGTATGACGTCTCTGTCGCCTCCGACGGATTTGAGGCCATCTCCCTCGCTGAAAAGGAGTCTTTTGATCTGATCATTATTGATGTGAGGATGCCGGGGATGGATGGCATCGAGTCCCTTTCGCAGATGAAGGAAAGCCAGCCCGAGGCCCAGAGTATTGTAATCACCGGATATGCGGACAGGGATGCGCCGGTAAATGCCATGCGCCTGGGGGCCTGCGATTATTTCTACAAACCCTTTCAAACGGATGAGCTTTTGCGGAGCATCCGCCACCACCTGGACAGGTGCCGACAGATCAGGAGCGAGCGGGCCGTATCGAATCGCTTGCGACAATCCTATCTCGAGACACTGAAGCTCATTGCCGCGCTTCTTGAGGAAAGAAATCCTTATTTTCACGGCCATTCACGAAGGACTGCGGAGTGGGCAGTCAGGGTCGCAAGGAAGCTCAAGCTTGACAAGGAGCGGATCGAGCTTCTGGAGACGGCGGCCCTACTTCACGATATCGGA
>JACPDT010000089.1 GCA_016183865.1 Armatimonadota bacterium
CTGAGCCCCAGGAAATGATGCTCTTTCCAAAAATGGAAGGCCTTTTCCGACGTCACCTCAATGATTCTCTTGATCTCCTTTTCGGTCTTGACCGCCTTCTCTTCTCTGGACTTCCTGGTCCCTTCCTTGAAGGTTTCCAGCTTTTCCGCATAGGATCTGATCAGTGCCTGGGCACCCGTCTGATCCCGCGCTTCGGCATACAGGTGCAGCAGGGGCTCCGATGGATCGGGAGTAATCAGAACCCAGCTCCCGTCGAAGTGGACCTTGATTCCTTCAAGAAGATCCACCGATTGATCTTTCGTATCTTCGAAAAGCTTGCGCATGATGCGCCCCTTCTGTGGCCAGGTGCATTCCATGGAATCCTGTGCCAGGAAGAAGGGAGGAATGGCTTCGATAAGCTGAGAGATCGGCGCCCTGTCGCGGGCCATGAGCTCCAGCATCTTGCCGAAAGAGAACATGGCATCAAAAGCAGGGAGAAACTGAGGGAAAATAAATCCTCCATCCCCTTCTCCAGCAAAGAAAATCCTCTTTTCACCCAGGGCCGTCACCGTCATGAGAGAGCGGGGATCCGCCTTTGTGCGAATGACTTTCCCGCCATGCTTGTGCGCGATCTCCTCCACGGCGGAGGGGGCGGTCACCGGTACCGCGATCACGCCGTCTTTTACGGAGCTGAGAACCATCAAGCTGAGGAGACACAGCAGGAGATTCCCTGAGACAATGCCTCCCTTCTCATCCACGAGAATGAACTTCTCCGCATCCACGTCCACCAGCAAGCCGAGGTCCGCTTTCAGGGTTGTCACGATATCGGACAGTTGCTGCACGGACTCGATATGTCCGGAAGGAGTTCGGGTGCCGCGCTCCAGGTCCACAAAAGCATTCAATGTGACGGTCTCACAGCCGAGCCTGGCCAGAAGCTTGGGCATTACGGCGGAAGAATTCCCATAGCCGTGGTCAATGACGACCTTGAATCCCGCTTTGCGAACCGAGTTCACGTCAATGAGATTGAAATACCCGTCATGATACTGCTCAATTGCCCTGGAGGGGAACTCAATGGTCCCGATTTCATCCAGTGTGGTCCGGCGAAAGTCCTCTCTGAAGAAGATGTTTTCGATCTTTCGCTCCATGCCCTTGTCTATGTTGATTCCGCCGGAGTCGAAGAACTCAATGATGATGCTGCGGGGATCGGTGGGAGCGATCCGTGTGTGCACCCCTCCTGTGGCAGGGGATTGTTTGATGGCGTATCGGCTGACCGGTGTCGGCATGCTCCGGAGATCCCACACGTTCACTCCAACGGAGATAAGGCCGCAGATGATGGAACGATTGATCATCCGGCTGGCGGGATGGGTGTCTCTGCTGGTGATCACCCGGGCCGAGCGATCCAGAAAAGCGCCGTATGCCGCACCCAATTTCATGGCGAACTCGGGAGTCAGCTCGATATTCGCCAATCCGCTGATCCCCTGAGCTCCGAAAAGAGAGCCCGGCCACTTTACGCCCCAGATCATGCTCATGCTCACCGTGGCGCCCGCTTCCACGCTCTTGTCCGGCCAGATTTTTACCTGTGGGTGGATTACACTCCCCTGTCCGAGGAAGCATTTGTCCCCCAGCACGGCGCCTTCCGAGACCATGGCATTGGACTTGAGAGTGGATTGCCTGCACACGGTGCATCCGGTGAGCTTCGCCTTTTTCCCCACGTAGTTGTTGTTCCATAAGATGCTTCGGTGGATCGTGGCGCCCTCTTCGATGATGCAATTGTCCCCTATGGTGGAGAACTCGTCTATTGCCGCCCCTTCCTTGATGCGGCAATGCCTCCCGATGACCGCCGGACCCACGATTTCCGAACGGGGGTCAATCTCGGTTCCCTCCCCGACCCATATGCCTTTTGCAATCGGGTTTCCGGGGATGTTTACTTTTACCTTGCCCTGCAGTGCGTCATAGTTCGCCTGACGGTATTGCTGCAAATTTCCTACATCGCACCAGTATCCCCTTGAGACAAAGCCGAAAAGGCGCTTGTCTTTCGACAGCAAGAGAGGAAAGAGGTCTTTGCTGAAATCGTAAATCCGGTTCAGCTCCATATACTGGAAGATCTCGGGCTCCAGAACATAGATGCCCGTATTGATCGTATCACTGAAGACCTCGCCCCATCCCGGCTTTTCGAGAAAACGCCGAATCTTGCTTTCATCGTCAATGATCACAACCCCATATTCCAGAGGATTCTCGACCCGAGTCAGTGCGATAGTGGCAAGGGATTTCTTGTCCTGGTGGAATCGGATCAATTTGGTCAAATCGAAATCGGTGAGTGCATCGCCGCTTATGATCAAAAAGGTCTCTGAAAGTTGATCCTCCACCTTCTTCACGCTTCCCGCGGTTCCCAGAGGCTCATCTTCGATGGAATAGCAAATGCGCATGTCCATGTCGCTTCCGTCGCCAAAGTAGCTCACGATTTCGTCCGCGAGGTAGTGCAAGGTGACGACGGTATCCTGAATGCCGTGTTGCTTCAGGAGATCCAGGATATGCTCCATGATCGGTTTGTTCGCCACCGGAACCAATGGTTTAGGGCGGTGGCTCGTCAAAGGCCGAAGCCGGGTTCCCTCCCCTCCTGCCATGACGACTGCTTTCAATCCATACACCTCCCAGAGCCCTCGAATAGTCTACGTCCGAAAAGCGACGCCTGCTGCTCATTCCGAATCATTTCCATATCAAAAACAAGTGCCCCCTGAGCCTCCAGAAAAGCCATCAGCTTCCGGCTCGCCTTCCGGCCTCCCAGAAGGCCGGGAATGATGAAACTGGCGCTCTGTTTGCCCCCGAGTCCGGAAGCCTGCTTCAGATAAGCCGCGATTCCTGAGTGGACCTCGCTGCCCAGCCACCCGCCGGCTTCGGACCCGACGCATATAATCTGATAAGAGGTCAATAAAGAGGCCCCGGCCCCGGCCTCCCCTTTTTCGTTCACTGTCATCCGGTCCACACTGGCGCCGGACTCCCTGAGACCCTGGGCCACTGAAGAGGCGGCCCGCTCAAGAGTCCCCGATCCGGAATGGATGACCACCAGCGCCTTCACTGCGCTTCTTTTCCCAGTTGCAGGAACTCCTTGCATTCGTGCACACCCTTTTGCATCTCTGCAAGGAGCTCATTTATGTTCAGATATTCCAATCGAAGGACACTTTTCGCCGTCTCATTGACGGGGTGAATGTAATCATCCCCGCTATGCCCGATTCCCTTCATTTTGACCAGAATGTCGGCCACATGCACGATGGAGGCTATCTTGGCATTGTCTCTCGCGGCATCCACATCGTGATGATAGCGGATCGCCTCCGTCAAAATCATCGGAAGACGCCACTTCTCGCATATAAGTTTCCCGATTTCCGCGTGATTGTAGCCCAGGACCTTCTTCTCCGCCTCATACATCGGCGTTTTTTCCGTTTTCGCACTTTCGATGGCCTGGGCAAACTCGCTGTGCAGGTATTGGTCCAGAATCACTTTTCCTACATCGTGCAGAAGTCCTGCAACAAACATCTCTTCCTGATTCGGGTAAGCGATGCGGCGTGCTATGCTTTTTGCGCAGACGGCCGCAGCAAGGGAATGTAGCCACAACTGTTGACGATCGAAAATCAGATCCTGTCCGCGTTTTGCAAAAAGGTCAAAGGTGGCCACACTCAAAACAAGGCTTCTCAGTGTGTTGAACCCCAGAATCGCCACTGCGTGGGTTATGGTGGTGATCGGGTTCGGAAAACCGTAATAGGCGGAATTCACCAGGCGGAGCACTTTTGCCGTGAGAGCCTGATCGGTGGAAATTACGTTGGCCAGATCCAGAGCGGAAGAATGGGGATCGCCGATGATCTCCATCACACGAGTTGCAATAAATGGCAGAGTCGGGAGATCCTTGATGCGGTCCAGGATTCCCTTTTCCGCGAGGATATCCCCTTTTGGGGACAGCAATTTACGCTCAAACCGACTCAAATACATGTTGGGCCCAAATCCTATCGAGTCTTGATCAGCTCAGGGTGGAGAAAATGCTCGACCTGGCTGTTCCAATAAAGAGCGGTTGTTTCGCACCATTCGAAGAGCTTCATGCGCCAGGGCGGATAGAGCAGCAAAACAAAAAGTGCGATCAGAATGAGCAGGTTCAGCCAACTGACCGTGCCGAATGGTCTTTTATAATACGGTTTCTTTGCTGTTGCCATATCGCGCTCCTGTGCAATGTCGTCAAACGTTAGAAAATTCGTCAGATTGCCTGTTCATTCCTCTACGAAAGGAGCACCCACCGCACAAGCCTCGGAGAAGGAGTTTGATTTCCTTTCGCGAAGAGTGGTTCGGCGTTTTGTTTTGTATGATGGACAAATAGAGAGGTGCCTGCATGCTGCGCATCGAGCGAAGAAGTCTTCCCCTGGAATTTTCTCCCGAGGAAGCAAGTAGGGCTATCCTGGGAGCAGTGAGGAAGAGCTTCACTCCCTACATAACCTCGGTCAGAAACGACTATTGGTCTCGCCTTGACATGTCCGTCTCCGAGGAGCCACCCTCCTTTGTGTCCGACCCGGATGAGCACAGGAGACTGTTCGGCGACATCCCCCGCATCTCCGGCGGCGATCTCTTCCTGTCCAAAACTAAAGATATTTTGTACTACAAAGTTCCCAAGGATCAAGGAATCGTCGAAGCAGGATATGTAGGTAAAGAGAAAACGGACGAATTTGAGCTGTTTTGCCAGACGATCAAAGAGGCTGTGTCGTCCAGGAAATCGGATGTGGACTGGACGCCTCTGGTTTCCGTATCGAGAAACATAGATCTCCTGGATGAGCGGTCCGAGCACCTGACTCCCACAAGAGAACAATTCCTTGCCGCCCTTGAGCTGGAGAAAGAGCTTGCTCATCGGGTCATGGGAAAGATCAGCCGGTCTGAGAGCGTCTTTCTCAGCAGCCTTGGCGGGGAGCAGGAAC
Source organism: Armatimonadota bacterium (assembly GCA_016183865.1). Lineage (GTDB taxonomy): Bacteria > Vulcanimicrobiota > JACPDT01 > JACPDT01 > JACPDT01 > JACPDT01. The sequence goes on from JACPDT010000089.1 coordinate 4,929, forward strand.
AGGAGGCCATTCAGAAGCTTCTGGCAGGGCTGGAGAAGATCGGGCTGATTACAAAAGACTACGTTGTCCTTTGCAGACTCAAGGGCCAGCAGATCATGCGGGTCGGCTCGAGATCCTATATTGATGAAGCTTCTCAAAAAATGGGGTTCAAGTGCCCCCATTGCGGCAAATCCCCCCTGGAAGAAAATATTGATGAGCTGCTCATAACCACGGAATTCGGGCGGACCGTCATGGCCCACAATTACTGGATGCCTGTACGGGCCATCGCTGCTCTCACCTCCCTTGGAATCTCGGGCGCCGAGATCTGGGTGGACCGAGCGACATCCCCAGGGGCAAGCACCCTGTTTTTCAAATTGAACCACGAGTTATGTCTCGTTCAATTGACGAATCAGAAGTTTGAGCTCAAAGACGCATATCTGGTGGGCGCAAACATCGCGGCATACTCGATCCACGCCGCCATCCTTGTGTCCACTCAGAAGATATCCCACCTCATGAGGAGTTTTCTGGTGGAGTCAAATTCCGGATGCTCGATTCACTTCATAGAGGAATTCTCCAATCTGGAGAACAACATCGAGACGATTTTTCGGGCCAGGCAACAAGAAGAGATCATCACCATCATCAACGACTTCAATTCGCTCACACCCGTCAATGTCCAGGAGCTGATCGTAAACCGGATTCTTCCTCCTCGGGAAGGCAAGCTTCGGGAAGCCTCCCCTGCCGCGGACAAGCCTGCCGTCCGGACAGGAAAGGGAAAGGCGAGGACCACACCTGAAGACAAGGCCAGGGCCCAACAGAGTGAGACTTCCTCACCGGAACAGGACTCGTCGGAAGGTGTGGCTCAAGAAGGAGTGGAAGTAGGGAGTTAGCGTGAATCCCGACCTTGCCCCCCTCACATTGGTGGACATTCTGGACCGCAGCATTTCCCTGTACAGACGACATTTCAAACTCTTCTCGGGAATCTGCGCCGTCACTTACGCCCCTTTTTATCTCATTCTGCTGATCCTGCAAACGGTCATGGTGCTCTTTCTCGGCGCGGAGGGCGCCCCCTTCGCAGAGACGGGTGCAGTCATCGTGATTGTTCTCGTGTCCCTTATGTTCATTCCCATCATCTTCATAACCCAGGCAGCCGTTGTCAAGGCCCTTTCAGACATTTATCTGGGAGACCAGGGGGAGGCATCGGAGAGAAAAGGCGCCTCCGTTGTGCCGCAGATCCGGACGACATACCGTTTCGTCGGCGGGCTCTGGCTGCCTCTCCTGGGGACCCTCCTCCTTCAGTGCCTCATCATCTGCGGATGGGTCGTTCTTTCCGTTCTCCTCATCCCCGTAGTGGGGCTGGTCATCTTCTTCTTCCGGTATCTTCTTGTAAATCAGACCATTGTTCTGGAAGGACTGAGCGGCATGGATGCCTTGAACCGCTCGTGGAAACTGGTTGGAGGCGACAAAGACAGCGTCCTCAAGGTCGTCGTGACTTTTATCGTGATGACTGTGCTTCCCTCTTTCCTGCAGATGGCTTTTTCGATGCCCATCATCATCGCCGGAACGGTGGCTCTGGCCTTTTTTCAAATCAATCCCCAATGGGTGAACATAGCCGCCAATGCCGTCCAGTACACTCTTGCCGTTTTCACAGTCCCCCTCCCGCTGATTGCCCTCACACTGGCGTACTACGACATTCGAATCCGAAAAGAAGGATTCGACCTGAAAATGCTGGCAGAGCACATCAGGGGTTCGGAAGCGTAAAAGGACATGACCCGCGGGAAATTTACGATTCGGAAACAGCTTTGCACAAGATGTTGCTTGAGTTCGGAAGGATTCTGCGCTATCATGACCAATGGGCGATTGACGCCCTCCCCTGCCCCTCCCACGAGGGGAGGGAAGAGTGAAGTGAGGGAGGTGCAGGGAGATGCAGAACTGGTTTGGAATCGTGGAAACCCTGCTCATGGTTTATGTGGTGAGCCTGGTAGGTTTCAGTTTGCTGAAGTACAACATCCGGCGAAGTCTGAACGTGCCGTCGGTGATGGATACACGGGTGTTTTACTAAAGTCCCTTGTGTGAGTGAAGGTTGCACGGAAAATTTTTCAATTTCTTGCACGACTTGATGCCCGCCGTTCAGACCATTTTCCACGCGCTGGTCGTCCGGCAACAAATCAAGGGCATTGTCAACCGCTAATCCATCGGCAAAACTTGACTCGTGTAAATAACATTGCTATAATTTGCCATTTATGGTATATTATAAGTATGGAATTTGCGCGCTTGGTGGAGATTGTGGGGGATGAGCCGGTCTTTGAGACCGGTCTTCTCCTGGCCGGTGATGTAAACCCTGCAGATTTGCGCCGCCAGTTGTCACGCTGGACAGCGAGCGGGCGGCTCCACCAGTTGCGGCGGGGGTTGTACTCTCTCTCGCCGCCATTTCAGAAAATCAGGCCCCATCTCTTTCTCGTGGCCAATCGCATGGTGCGCGGGTCCTATGTGAGCTGCCAGTCCGCGCTGGCTTTCTATGGCTTGATTCCGGAGTATGTTCCTGTGACCACCAGTGTCACAACTGCACGCCCTGCACAGTGGGAGACTCCCTTCGGTCGTTTTGAGTTTCGCCACATCAAGACCGACCTGCTGTGCGGTTATCGGCTAAGCGAAGTGAGTGGGGGCCAGAAAGCGTTGATAGCTACGCCCGAGAAAGCATTGATAGATCTGATCTATCTGACTCCTGACGGTGATTCGATTGAGTATCTTCGTGAACTGCGCCTTGAGAATCTGGAAAGGCTGAATCTGGTAGAACTGTGGCATCAGGCGGAGCATTCCGGGCGCCCGAAACTTCGGAGGGCAGTCCGCACGGTATCCGAATTGGCGCGCACAGAATCCCAGGAGTATGAAAAGTTATGAAGGATTATCTCGCTTTGCTGGTTCGCGCCGGTTCTTCACCGGACCATGCACGTAATGTGGCGCGGGAGTATTTACAAGCACGAATCCTGGGTACCCTGCAACGGGTAGGAGCCATGATACCCCTGGCCTTCCATGGCGGCACAGCGTTGCGGTTTTTGTACGGCACTGCTCGCTACTCCGAAGACCTGGATTTTGCACTCGAAAGGAACGGATCGCAGTTTAGTCTGCGCGCCTGCCTGCGTGCGATCCACACGGAAATGGGCGCAGAGGGCTACGGGGTCGAGTTGAAAGTGAATGATCGCAAAACCGTGCACAGCGCGCTAGTTCGCTTCCCTGGCGTGCTTCACGAATTGGGCTTGTCTCCTCACCGCAGCGAGGTTCTTGCAATCAAGATCGAAATAGACACAAACCCGCCGGCGGGCGCTGTTCTTGCAACGACTGTTGTCCGTCGCCACGTTGTTTTGCAGTTGCAGCATCACGATCGTGCCTCACTCCTGGCAGGCAAGCTGCACGCTCTCTTACAGCGACCGTATCTCAAAGGCAGAGATCTTTACGATCTGCTCTGGTATCAGAGCGATCCGAATTGGCCGCCGCCCAACTTGACCCTGCTCAACAATGCTTTGAAACAGACAGGGTGGACAGGCGCCGCGTTTACGGAAGACGACTGGCGTCAGGCCGTGTGGCGGCGGCTTGAGACAGCCAGGTGGAAAGAAGCAGCGGCGGATGTGCGTCCGTTTCTGGAACCCGGCGCAGATGCGGGTCTATTGACCGCAGAAAATGTCAAGCGACTGCTTGTGACCTGAATTCGCCCCCCCACAGAAGGGGAAGGCAAAAGGAGGGGGCGGGATCAGGGTTTCCTCTTGAATGTCCGAAAGGGTTTCCCTGATCCTACTTTTCGGGCTGCTGCGCCCCGAGGATTCCCACCCGGATGAATCGGCCTTTTTCCTGCCTCAAGACAGTCCACTGTTTCTCCACATCTCCGAATCTGTCGAAGGAGATCTTGCCGGTCACGCCTGAATAGCGCGCAGAATCGAGATAACTCTTGAGGGATTCCCTCAGTGGCTGGGTTTCATCGGTCTTGATCTTCGAAAGGACATCCCCTGCACCCTGGGCCAGGAACTTGAGGGCATCATAGGTCTGAGCACTTATGGCGCCCGGCCTCGCATGCCCGAAAAGACGGGCGAAATTCTCGGAGAAAAGGGCTGCTTCCCCTTCATCGGAGGTCAAGGAAAAGGAAACAAGTTGTAAGGCGCCGTCCAGACACGGCGTGGGCCGGATCTCACGCTCCATATCCGGATCGCCGTCATCCAAAACAAGGTCGGCTTGAAACCCTGCCTCCTTGCAAGCCTGGCAGAAAACCCGCAAAAGAGGCTCATCCAGGCAAACCCAGACTGTGCTTACTTTCTTCCTTGTCATCTCGCCGACAAGCGCCTTTCTGTCTCCTTCCTTGAGGAGGACTTGCTCGGTTACTATGCCGGGGGCGTGATTTCGTATGTAGGCAGCCCGCTCCTCGCATCCCTTGCCCTTGTCGTAGACCAATCCGATGCGATTTCCTTTTACAAAGCCCTGATCGAGGAGCAGGCGAAGGATGGCTTTTTCCTCGGCCACTGTGTCCGGGCATACCCTGTATACGTAATCTCCCGCAAATGTCACTTCAGCCTTCCTGGCATTGGGCGAAACAAGTACAAGATGAGAATCGTTGTATATGGGCGATGCAGTCAAGAGAGGGCTGGAAAAAGGATGGCCCACGACGGCGAGGACATTCTTGTTCTGAGACAGTTGCAAAGCGGCTCGATTCGCGCCTTCCGGCGTCCCCCTGTCATCCCTGATCTCCACCAGGAGTTTCGCGCCTCCGATTCCGCCGGTGCTGTTGATCTCCTTGACGGCCAGGGCCGCCCCTTGCAACATCTCCTGTGAAGGGACATTCGGTTTCCCATCCTCTGTTGAAATCACGAGTCCAAGCACAATCAGGGATGCACTCCCTGAAACCGCGGCATTGCTAGCAAGGAGGTGTGCCTCGCCATCGCCGGGGTCCGCGGCGATCAGTTTCTGAAAGCACTCGATGGCCTTCTGATAGTCCTTCTTGTGGTAGTATTCCAGTCCCAGCTCTCTCAGGCTCTTCACGTGCGCTGTGGGAGTCGGGCTCGGGGATTGTTTCGGAGAAGGCGTGGGGGACGCGACGGGCGCCAACAGGAGCAGGAGAAAGACTGTCAAGGTACGAACGCCGGAACGGCGCGGAGGAAGACTTCCCTTGATCTGCGCTTTGGGAACGGACTGAGCGGAGAGGGGTTGAGCCGTCCTCCCTTTCTGGACGACAGGGATGGTTCCCAACTGTTTCTGTCCGGTTGTGGGCTTCGTGGGAGAAGGCGTGATGAGGGCCTGAAGGTCCCTTTTCATCTCCAGGGCGGAAGCATATCGCCGGTTCGGGTCCGGGTGCGTTGCCCGGGTGATGATCGCCTCCATCCGTTGAGAAACCCTGGGATTGATCGTCCTGGGAAGAGGGAGGTTGAACAAGGTCGGTGTCGCGGAGGGGTCAAGTTTCGTCAGGAGCTGGTGGAGAGTAACGCCGAAGGAGTAGATATCTGAGCGGATGCTGCTCTGTCCCCCGCCGTATTGCTCCGGCGCCGCGTAACCTGGTGATCCGATCTTGATGGTGTCCCCCTTTTTGGCGGGATCGAAGACACGGGCGATGCCGAAATCAATCAGCTTGGCCTTCCCTTCAGGGGTTAACATGATGTTGGAAGGCTTGATATCCCTGAAGATAATGGGGTTCGGCTTCTGGGAGTGCAAAAAATAGAGCACCGTTGCCACCTGGATAGCCCAATTGACAACCTCCCTCTCCTCAAGAAACCCGGGGCACTTGTCCAGGCGGCGTCGCAGATCCTCCCCTCCCACGTATTCCATCACAAGGTAGTGGTTGACTCCTTCGGTGAAGTAGTCAATGACGCGAGGAAGATTGGGATGCTCCAGGCGCAGCAGGAGCTGGGCTTCTCTCTTGAACAAAGAAAGGGCCTGGGCCTGCTCGGTCTGGTCGGAGAATATAGGGGCGAATTCCTTGACCGCCCATTGCTTTCCCCCGAGACGCGTATCGTGAGCAAGGTATACGGTCGCCATTCCGCCCTGGCCGATGAGGCGCACGATTCGAAAGCGATTTTGGAGCAGCGCACCGGAGGTCAACATGATTTGTTCAATAAATTCCAAGAATGCCCCGGAAAACCTTCAAAAGAAGCATTTTGCGGCAAACTAGAAAAACAGGAAATACGCGAGGACCAGCAGGAAAAGGAGCAGAAAGACGCCGCCTGCTACAACTGCCGCCGTGGTTGAGGGAGGCTCTTTTTCAGGGGCAGCCTGGGATGAGTCCGATGGGGCGCCTTTGGAGGATGACACGAAGCCGATCAGGTCTTTCTTGAGCTCCAACAGGGTCCCGTGACGCTCCTCGGCGTTGTAGCGGGTGGCTTTTTCAATTACCTTTTCGAGACGGGGAGACACCTGGGGATTCAAGCTCCCGAGGGGAGGAAAAACGAAAGGGGATGAGGCAGGGTCTCTTCTTGAGAGCAGTTGATGCAACATGGCCCCCACGGCATAGACATGACACTGGGCGCTCGTGTCCCCACCTTCCCCGAACAGCTCAGGCGCGGCATATCCCATTTTGGCGGAAAGGGAGTGGATCCCTCTTGTCCTGTTTCCAACGGCCATCTCCTGATGATAGATCCGCTCTCTGTCCAGAAGCCCTGCAAGACCGAAATCCACCAGCTTGATCTGGTTTCGGTCGTCCAGCATGATGTGCGACAGCCGGATGTCCCAGAGAAAGGCAGGCTTTCCCTGCTGGAAATACACAAATTGCAGGGCCTCGGCAAGCTGAATCCCCCAGCCCGCCACCTCAAGGTCAGGAAGGGGCTGAAGGCTTGTGTCATATATCACCTGAAGGCTCGATCCCCGCACATATTCCATGACAAGATACAGGTGGTCATGTTCACAAAAGAAGTCCACCACCCTGACGATGTTCGGATGGATGCAGGATGCCAGTGAAATCGCCGTCTCCTGGAACAGGGATTCGATGCGGAGCCTCTCTGCCTGGTCCTGGGTGTGTAATCGAAGCTCCTTGATGGCCCACCATTTCCCGGGGAAACGTTTGTCCGAGGTGAAATAAACACTGCTCCAGGCACTCTGATGAAGGACCCGGGTGACTTGATATCTTTCTCTGATCATGCGGCCTGCAGAGGGGATCGTATCCACTGTGCTCTCCTCGCGTTTCCACCACATCATATCAAATAGGATCTAGAATGTCAAGAAAGGCGTCATCTGGAGGAAAATAACTCCATGGGGGAAATCTATATTGTTCATGACAACTCCGGAAAGGAACGAAAAAATGAAGCAAGGAGACCGCTACGGACTTCACAGGGTGATCGAGCCTGAGGGCGCTTTTCCTCAATGGTGCTGGAAACTGGACAATACTGTGGAAATCGCGGACAACGAGATCCTGGTGGATGTGGATGCCTTGAATATAGACTCCGCCAGCTTCACGCAGATTCGCGAAGAAACAGGCGGCGATCCCGAAAAAATGGCGGCACGAATGCTGGAGATAGTGACAATGCGGGGAAAGCACCACAATCCGGTCACAGGCTCAGGAGGGATTCTTACCGGCATCATAGAGCAGATCGGCCCCAGGTCTCCATGGGTGGAAGCCGTGCACTCGGGTGACCGGGTACTTTCACTGGTGTCCCTTTCCCTCACTCCTCTGCGAATAGACCGAATCCTCGGTGTTGATCCCCGCAGTGAGCAGGTTCCGATTCAGGGGAAGGCGGTTCTTTTCGCATCAAGCATTTTCTCCCTCCTTCCTGAAGACATGACTTCTGGCCTTGCCATGGCGGTCCTGGATGTGTGCGGGGCGCCTGCCCAGACCGCAAGACTTGTCCGCTCCGGCGATACCGTCATCGTCATCGGGGCTGGGGGAAAGAGCGGCCTCCTGTGTCTCCACGAAGCCCGAAAACGGGTGTCCGTGACAGGAAAGGTAATCGCCCTGATCCATTCCGAGCGATCCAGGAGCATCATCGAAGAAGCGGGCCTCGCGGATCTTGTCGTCCCGACGGATGCGACAAAGCCTGCAAAGGTGCTCGCCCTTGTGGAAGAAATCACGAACGGACGGTTGGCCGATGTGGTCATCAATTGCGTCAATGTAAAGGGAACGGAAATGGCATCCATTCTTGCGGCGCGACAGGGCGGAACCGTCTACTTTTTCGGAATGGCCACTTCTTTCACAGCCGCCGCTCTGGGCGCGGAAGGAGTGGCAAAGGATGTGACCCTTGTCATAGGAAACGGGTATGTGCCCGGACACGACCGGATCGCCCTTCAGGCGATAAGGGAGAATTCGCATCTCAGGACATATTTTGAAGAGCAATTTGTCCGCAAGGGGGCATAAGATGTCAATCATTCCGCGTTGTCTGACAGCCTTGCTCGGGATCCTGCTGCTTCTTTCGATTTCCGCTTCTGCCGCAAAATCCAAGATCATTGATGTATTTTTCGCCAAGGACCATTGGCAGGTCGTTCTGGACAAGGCTGAACGATTGCTTCTTTGCGTGGGCCCGGGATACGGCGCGTGGGCGGATGAGGCCGTCATTGTGGCAAGACAGGTGGATGACGCATGGGCGGCAGGCTCCCAGAACGGCCCTGTCATCATCTATCGAAGCGGTGTGATCATGTATCGCTGGGTGATCCTGAAGCACTCCACAGGAAGGAAAATTGCCGGAGGGCTTCTCCTGTACACAAACCCGGGAACTGGAAATGTGACGAAAGTAAAAATCAAGGACACCGAGCATGGAGCGGAGATCACTCTGGATTTTGAAAGAGCCCCTCAAGCGACGTATGTGATTGATGTTTGGGGCCATTCCTCACCAAAGGGGGCGGAAATGCCGCGAAGCGCCCCGACACCGGCAAAGACGGAGAAGATATAGCAGGATTAACTCAAAAGGAGGTTTCTCCCCTCCCCCAGAATCTACAGGTATGCACAAAACCCGCGTCGGAATCCGCAAAGAAGACAAGAATACCTGGGAGAGGCGAGCCCCACTGAGTCCCAATGATGTCCACTATCTCTCCACAGAAGAGGGGCTCTCCTTTTTCGTCCAATCCTCCACGAACCGCGTCTTCAAGGATGAAGAATACACAGGGGCCGGAGCGGAAGTTGTAGAGGATCTTTCCGGGTGCGGCCTGGTTTTTGCCATCAAGGAGATTCCCATCAGTGTCCTCAAAGAAAATGTCACCTATGTCTTTTTTTCCCATACCATCAAGGGTCAGTCGCACAATATGCCGATGCTCAAAAGAATCATGGATCTGGGCGCAACCCTGATAGATTATGAAAAAGTAGTGGACGAGCATGGGAAAAGATTCATTTTCTTTGGCGAGTATGCCGGTCTTGCGGGAATGGTTGATACATTGTGGGCATTCGGACAGCGTCTGAAATGGGAAGGCATCGGGAGTCCCTTTGCCGCGCTGCGCCAGGCTTTCCGATACGACAGTCTGGATCTGGCCGCGGAAGACATCTCCAATGTGGGAGAGCACATTGAAACCAAAGGCCTGGACCCAATATTGGCGCCCCTCGTCATCGGTGTGACAGGATATGGCAATGTGTCCAGGGGCGCTCAGAGGCTTCTGACCTATCTGCCTGTGACGGAAATTGACCCCTCGGAGATTGCGACGATTTTCAAGAGTCCCGATCGTTCTCGAAAGACCATCTATCTGGCCGTATTTCGGGAGGAGCACACCGTTCGACCCGCGTTGGGCAGAGGCAAGTTCAATCTCAAAGACTACTACGACCATCCGGAGAAGTACAGATCCCAATTTCAGAAGTATGTCCCCTACCTTTCAATCCTCGTAAACTGCATTTACTGGGACAAAAGGTATCCCAGGCTGATCACCCGAAAGGAATTGCGGGAGCTGTACGAAACGGAGAAAAATCCGCGCCTTCGAGTCATCGGGGACATCTCGTGCGACATTGATGGGGCCATCGAGTTTACGGTGAAGGCAACCGATCCCGAACGCCCTGTCTTCGTCTATGACCCTCTGAGCGGCATCATAAGCGACGGGGTGGAAGGGCGGGGACCTGTTGTTATGGCCATAGACAATCTCCCCTGTGAGCTTCCCAGAGAGTCTTCCAACAATTTCAGTCATGTCTTGAAAAGATTTGTGCCCTCCATCGCATTCGCCGATTTTTCGCGGAATTTCGAAGACCTGGAGCTTCCGCCTGAAATCAAACGGGCACTGATTGTATACAAAGGATCTCTCACATCCGGTTATGCGTATCTCGAAGAACATCTAAAAAACCATGAAAGGATCCCGAAATGAGAAAAACCATACTTGTCCTGGGTGCGGGCCTTGTCGCAAAGCCCCTTGTTCAATACCTGCTGAATCAGCGAGAGTTCAAGGTGATCGTGGCGAGTCGAACACTGGAAAAAGCGCGGAAACTCATCGGGAACGCCCCCAACGGTGAAGCCCACGCCATGGACGTTGCTGATACGGAGTCGCTGTCATCCGCAATCGCGGGTGTGGATCTTGTCATCAGCCTTGTGCCTTACATTCATCATGTGACCTCAGCCAGGCTTTGTGTCCGGCACAAGAAGCACCTTGTGACGACATCCTATGTGAGTGATGCCATGAGGACCCTGGATGAGGATGCGATGAAGGCGGGTGTTCTGTTTCTGAACGAGATCGGACTGGATCCGGGGATTGACCACATGTCCGCCATGAAAATCATTCATCGCATTCAGGCCTCCGGTGGCAAGGTGACCGAATTCCATTCATATTGCGGAGGTCTTCCCGCTCCTGAGGCAAATACGAACCCCTTCGGCTACAAGTTCTCCTGGAGCCCCCGGGGTGTTGTTCTGGCCGGAAGAAACAATGCTCGATATTTGGAGCACGGAAAGATCATCGAGATACCCGGAAAGGACCTTTTCGACCACTACTGGTCTCTTCACATAAATGGGATCGGAAATTTCGAGGCTTATCCGAATCGGGATTCTCTAAGTTACATTGATCTCTATGGTCTGAAAGGCATATTGACCATGTTCAGGGGGACCCTGAGAAACATGGGTTGGTGCAGGACCTGGAAGAAAATGGCGGACCTGGGGCTCCTGGATGATGCGAAAAAGCACGATTTCACTCAAAAAACCTATCATCAGCTCCTGGGTGAGCTTGTACGGAGCAAGGGCGCGGATGTCCGAGGAGATCTGGCGGCGTATTTGGGCCTGGATACCCGATCCGATGTCATCGAAAGAATCGAATGGCTCGGACTCCTGGATGAAAGGACTCCGGAAATGAAGGAAGGCTCGGCCCTGGATCTTCTGGTGGAGGTCTTGATTGAAAAGCTAAAGTACCGGAACGGAGAGCGGGACATGATCATCCTTCGCCACGAATTCGAGGGAGAGTACCCGGATCGAAAAGAGAAAATTACCTCCACTCTGGTAGACTACGGCATCCCCAACTCTGACAGCGCTATGTCAAGAACTGTGGGGCTCCCAGCCGCCATCGCTTCCCGCATGATCCTGGAAGGAAAGATCCCTGTGACCGGTGTTCATATTCCCATTCTGCCGGAGATTTATGAGCCTGTCCTGGCGGAGCTGGAAGGGCACGGCATCAGGTTTGCGGAAACCGCGGAAGAAACCATATACGGCGACAAGCTGCATCACTAGTGGGCTGTCAACCTTTATTTTAGGAGTTATGTCATTCCCACGAAAGTGGGAATCCAGAATCTTAATACTGGATTCCTGCTTACGCAGGAATGACGTTATTCCAGATAACCCACAATTTAAGTGTTGACAATGCACTAGCAAGGAAATCAATTATCGAGGTGAGTCATGATTCAGGATGTAGTTACCCACGATTTTGTAAGAGAGTTGGGAGTCAAGGAGATCCATTCAGGCGTATGCTACGGCGATTGGGTGGATCATCCCAAAGGGCCTGAGCTTGTTTCCTATTCCCCCATTGACGGCAAGGAGATCGCCAGGGTCGTGACCGCGGATGAGTCCGACTATGAGCTTGTCGTCCAGAAGGCACAGACCGCGTGGAAGACCTGGCGGATGATCCCCGCTCCCAAAAGGGGCGAAATCGTCAGGGAGATCGGTCTTCGCCTGAGGGAGAAGAAATCGCTCCTGGGCAGGCTGGTTACCCTCGAAACGGGCAAGATCCTGGCGGAAGGGGAAGGGGAAGTCCAGGAGATGATTGATATGGCCGATTTTGCTGTCGGTCTTTCCCGCCAGTTGTACGGCCTGACCCTTGCCACGGAGCGCCCCTTGCACCGAATGATGGAGCAGTGGCATCCCCTTGGCCCCATAGGAATCGTCACAGCCTTCAATTTCCCTGTCGCTGTCTGGTCCTGGAATGCCTTGATTGCAGCGGTGTGCGGAGACACCATGATCTGGAAACCCTCCTCCAAGACACCCCTTACCGCCATTGCTGTCCAGGAAATCGTAAATGGGGTCATGAAAGCTCACGGCCTTTCCGGAGTCTTCAATCTGATCATCGGGGACTCGAAAACCGTAGGCGAGAAACTGACAGCCGATACCCGGATCCCGCTCATTTCTGCCACCGGCTCCTGTCGCATGGGCCGGAGGATCGGAGAAGTCGTGGGAAAACGTCTGGGCCGCTCCCTTCTCGAGCTTGGCGGCAACAATGCCATCATCGTCATGAATGACGCGAATCCGGATCTGGCCACCCGGGCGATTCTTTTCGGCGCTGTGGGAACCGCCGGCCAACGATGCACCACGACCCGAAGGCTCATCATGCTAAGCGGCGTTGCAGACAGGCTCACCGATCTCCTGGTCAAAGCTTACAGCCAGGTTCCGGTCGGCGATCCCCTGGACCCCAAGACTCTGATGGGACCCCTCATTGACAAGGATGCCGTCAACAAGATGACGCAGGCTCTGGAGCGGGTAAAGGCGGAAGGGGGAGAAATTCTCTTTGGAGGCAAGGTCCTGGAGGGCCCCGACTACCCAGGAGGCTGTTATGTGACACCCACAATCGTAAAAGCCCACCCCAAAATGGAGATCATCAAGGAAGAGACATTTGCCCCCATCCTCTATTGCTTCACGGTGACCAATCTCGATGAGGCTGTTGCACTCCACAACGATGTTCCTCAAGGTCTATCGTCCGCCATCTTCACCCAGAACATGCACTGGCTCGAGAAATTCCTCGGACCTCAAGGCAGTGACTGCGGAATCGCAAACGTGAACATAGGAACAAGCGGCGCCGAGATCGGGGGCGCCTTCGGTGGAGAGAAAGCCACGGGAGGCGGCAGGGAAGCAGGCTCCGATGCCTGGAAAGCTTACATGCGCCGCCAGACCGTGACCATCAACTACGGGCGGGAACTGCCCCTGGCTCAGGGGATTCAGTTCGGAACATCGGGCTGAAAACTCTCGCCCGCAATTTTTCGCCCAGCGACACGGGCAGCACGCAGGTTCGATGAGCGCTCCCACGTGGGACTTTTTCCGCATTTTTCCGCAAGCTGCGCCCTTACAAATCCCTTTCCTGGCCCCTGTCCTCTTCCAGGAGTTTCTTGAGCATGGCCTCGTGCCTGTTTAGAAACTCACGAGTCACCGCATAGTGCTCTGTTTCGGTGTACTTCACTCTCGAAATGGCGTTCTCGGTCAGGAGATAAATCCAGGAATCCGGGTAAGCCATCAGTATATTCGAGCCCTTCATGAAATCTGGTGAATGTGCCGCAGGCTGCCTGATACTTGGAGTCAGCTATTTTCGCGCTTTCCCCGTGATGGATTCGATCACTATCTTGTATACTCTCGCGTTGCCGCCGGCTTTTTTCAAATATTGCAGGCCTTTTTCAACGAATCCGGGAGAGTATTTTCTCAGTAATTCCAGAAGCCCCTTGTGTTTTTCATCGCCTGTTGCTTCAGACGCCGTTCCAAAGATGATTGCGCTTTCATACTTTACGGCAAACTTGTCCGGCAGTATCTCCGTCTTCCCGACCACGCAAAAAGACACCCTGCTATTCCCTTGCAGATTGTCCAGTTTGTGACCTTCCAGAGCGGAGTGAAAGTAGATGACATCCCCTGCATAACTATAACTGACAGGTACGCCATAGGGCTGTCCGTCCTTGGATACTGTGGACAGCACGCCGTATTCCGCCTTCCTCAATACCTCTCTTGCCTCGGTTTCCGATATGGCTCTGTCCGTCCGTCGAATTTTCCGTTGCATAGATGTCCTTCAAAGATCAGCTCGAACACCCGGAAAATTCCGCGCAAGCGCCTCAATCCCTTTGTGATGGTCCCGGCTTTGCCGCTTTTCCTGCATCGTCGTCTGCTGGGAATTTGGCCGTCGGTCGGTTCTGTATGCATTTGCTCTCACATCTTCGTCCGTGGGCCGGGGACGATGCTGCGGCTATCGAAGCTCCGTTGGAAGAAAACGAAAAAACATTGATGCGATAAGAACATCTTGCGTCTATGTTGCAAATGTGATACAATAAAATCATGAAAACAGCAGTCGTCCACGCGCGCATTGAACCACAAACAAAGCAAAAGGCCGAAAGGGTCCTTCGCAAGCCTGGCCTTACTCCCACGGAGGCGATCCGTATCTTCTACCGACAGATATCCCTCCGTGGCGGCTTGCCTTTCCCTGTCGCGATTCCGAACGAGCTCACCGCGTCTACCCTGGAGAAGAGCCGTCGCGGCGAAGACATTCAGGAATTAGAGTCTTTGGAGGCAATGTTCAAGAATTGGATCGCGGTCTAACCGGCTTCAGGGAGCCCTCACTCAAAGTAAGAAGTCGTATCGTCTTTGTCCATGCAGAATCCTTCGGATCTCGACCTCTTTTCCCTTGACTACGTAAAACACAAGATAGTTCTCCACGATCAACAAGCGATAATTCAATCGCTGCAATCGAATGTCCCTCGGAGTCTTCCCTGACTCGGGGAAATCCTCCAGCCTCGAAATGGCCTTGTCTATATGTTCAAGCAAGTCCAATGCTGCTCCTGGTTTATCCATCCTCACATATTCTATTATCTCCATCAGGTCCTTCTCGGCTATCGGCAAGTATACGACGCGATACTTACCCACTTATCTTGGACCGGGCCTTCTTCATAACTTCCTTGTGAGGAATCCGGCGCTTCTCAGACTGGCTGTCCGCTTCGGCTTCTCCGAGCTTTTGATACAATTCGAGCGAGGCCTGAATCCTTTCATACAGGGCAAGACTCATCACAACGAGATCGCCCTGTCCGTTCCTTGTTATAAAAACGGGTTCTCCTCCCTGATGACAGAGTTTTGAAATCTCATTAGAGTGATTTCGCAGATCCGATATTGGCTTTATTATGGGCATCATGGCACCTTCTATCATTATATTCATTGACATTGTATCATGATAATGAGAATTTGAAAAGGGCTCTTCCGGTACAGAGGATCCAACCGGTGGTCAGGTGAATGAAGCGGAAACTCCTACCCCGATTTTCGGGGTTCTGAGTGATACTTTTCTATTTTGGAAGTATTGAGGCGGGGAAAAGATCGGAAAATCAAACTCTTGGAGCTCATGGACGGGTGATGCTGCGTTTGCGGGGTCCTTTTGGAAGGCTCTTTGGACGTTCGCTCGTGTAGAGAGCGTGGAGCCCACCAACAACACTTCTGAGC
>JACPDT010000046.1:0-2999 GCA_016183865.1 Armatimonadota bacterium
AGGCAGAATAAAGGAAAAAATTCGTCCAGCGTCGCTTCGCTCCGACGGGTGTCCGCAATCGCTGGAATCACTGTCCGGAATCAAATGGAATCCGCGTCCGGAATGAAATGGAATCACTGTCCGGAATCAGTGGAATACGCACCTTCTTTGCGTAGCACACGCCACACCGCATGCACAGAAGCATTCAGATGTTCGGCGACTGTTGGTCCATCCCAAGTGGCCTGCCCTGCAGGGGGCGGTTTCTCTAAGTCGTCCAAAACTTGTTTGCGGAATTCCTCGTCATATCGGGGTGGTTTCCCTGAACGAGGGAGATCGTAGAGGCCCGCAATTCCCTTTTTTTCAAAGCGGCGGCGCCAGTCTATTACCGTGTTGGGCCGTATTTTCAGGTCAGCCGCGATATTCTTGACCGATTCTTCCTCGAGGCATTTGATCATGATCTTGGCTCTCTCCACCAGACGTGCCTCCAAAGTCCGGCTATTGGCCCATGTTTCCAATGTAATCCTGTCTTCCGCAGAACATTTCGGTATTGTTACTTTCTTGGGCATACACACCTCCTTCTGCCCAAGATTGTAACATATATCAATTATTTTTGCAAGTAAGCACTAGTAAATCATCAATCTCCTTAATCTCCTTCTCGGCTATTTCCCTCGTAGCAGAGCTACTTCGTTTCAGACGATCTTCAATATGGTTTTCTCTTATGGACTGATATTGCTGTGGATCCGCGATGGATAGATCCCGGATCGTCTTAACATACTGGTAGCAAAAATCAGGCTGATAGATCTCCAAGAGTTTCCAGAAAACTGGATCAATATTCTCGCCGTCAGTGGGGATGATGAAGTTGTAAGCACCGCCCCAGAGTTGGCTGAACCACTCAATAATCCGTTCACACGTATGCTGCCAATGTGGATCTGCACTGTTGATGAAAACGACAAAGCGTGGAGGTCTCACGCGTGTCACGATTTGCTTCAGTTCAATTCGTTGAGTCTTTTGCATTAGAAAACCCCACTGCCGGTATTCGGAAGTCATGGACCGTTGGCACGATCATCTTTGCACCTATTTCCAACACTTTTCAATTGTGCTGGAGCCTTGATGGAAAGTCAAGAGATAGAATTTGAGACTCCCGCCTATCGGGCGGTGAGAGCGAGGTGACAGTCGCCTCTAGATGTGGTAAAATAATAATACGATTACTTGCAACTATCCTGACAGATGCGGCTTTTCGGCGTTGTAGATAGTCAATTAGCCTACTGGAGGTACAAGATGAGTAATGGTGAATTGAGAATAACGCTACCTCCCAGCCTGTCGGAGGAGGAAGCCAAGCTCCTTCTGGCAGTCAAACTTTATGAAGTAGGGAAGGTATCGCTCGGGCAGGCGGCGAAGCTCGCAGGGTTTTCCAAGCGCGCCTTCATGGAGATACTGGGCCGGCACCGAGTTGCTGTCTTTGATTACTCTTCTGAAGAGTTGCGACAGGAAATCGGTCTGTGAAGGAACCCATCGTGGCCGACAGCACTTGTCTGATCGGGCTGGAAAGAATAGGGAGATTGGATGTGCTCCCTGCATTATTCGAGCCTATCCTGGTCCCGCCGGAAGTGCACAGAGAGTTCGGGATTTCGGTGCCTTGGATCACCTTGGAAGCTCCTGCAGATCGTGGGCTTGTGACTTCTTTGAAGATGCTGGTTGACGACGGCGAGGCTGAAGCGATCGCGCTGGCACACGAGCGGGGATGGCGAATCGTACTGGATGACCGGCGAGCTCGAGCGGTCGCAAGGCGTCTTGAAATTTCAATCATTGGGACCGTTGGGATCTTGGTGCGTGCCAAACGCACCGATGTCATTACTTCTCTCGATGCTCTCTTGACCGAACTCGAAGCCTGCGGATTCTACATCAGCGATGACCTGAAAACGCAAGCCCTGCGCCTGGCTGATGAGTGACAACCTGATCCGTCTCACAGACATAAAACGACTTTGCGCATAAGATCTCAGTGGCCGAGGCTCTTGCGGCCACCCCCGACTGACTGAGACCGAGGGTATTTCAGGTTTCCATTGTCTTGCCGGCGGAAAGGACCACCCTGAACCCCGCATCACTGTAGCGATCCACAGGCTCGTGCCTGGCGCGGGAAGCTGACCGGCACTGCCTGGCGGGGCTGAGCCAGGAGCCGCCTCGAAGCACCCTGTACCGGTACTTTCCACCCATTTCCCAGACCGATCCATCTGCCGGCGCACCCACGTAGTTCGGGTGCCACGGGTCCGCGCACCATTCCCACACATTTCCATGCATGTCGAAAAGACCGAAGCCGTTTGCGCCGTCCGGGAGAACGACCGGTGTCGTGCCCTCACGGAATGATCTTTTCGGGACCTTGCCGTAAGGGGAGTCCTCATCGTAGTTGGCCAGATCGGGAGTGATCGTTTCTCCTGAATGGAATGGGGTCTCGGTCCCCGCCCGGCACGCATGTTCCCATTCCGCCTCACTTGGAAGACGATAGGGGCGCCGTGTCTTCCGGGCCAGGCGTTCGCAGAACTCCACGGCATCGTACCAGGAGACGCATTGGACGGGGTGGTGCAAGAGGTTCGGATCCTGTGGATCGCCCTGAAGGGGACGGTTCACCTGAGGCAAACGTGTCGCAGCCTCCCATTGATCCCGGGTGATCGGGAATTTCGCCATAAAGAACGGCGGAACAACAACCTCGTGTTGGGGATCCTCATGATCTTCCCGCCCTTCTTCGTTATTCGGGGATCCCATCTTGAACGTCCCCCCGGGGATCAAGACCATCTCCACCACAGCCAACCCTCCGAGATCCTCGCAAAATGACTGAGCCTGGCCGCAGGACTGTTCCAGGATGTCTCCCCGCACATTCACCGTCACCCTATGGAACTCGAGTTTTTGCAACGGAGGTAAAGGGGGCGGCGGGATTCCCTTCGCCTTTTTTGAAGCTCTTGGGGAATCAAAGGATGAAGATCTTCCCATGAGGGCTTCCTTCATTTCGAATGCGGATGAGAACCGAT
>JACPDT010000046.1:3009-27948 GCA_016183865.1 Armatimonadota bacterium
GAACCGATCTTCCGGGTTCATTTGAAGGGCTCGAGCAATGACAAGCTCCAGATCCTTCGAGATCTCAAGCCTCAGGGTCCTGACAGGCTCAAAAGAAAAGGGAACCAGCGGCTCCTTTCCGGTCAAGAGATGGTGCATGGTGGCGCCGAGGGCGTAGAGATCGGAGCGAGGCTCCGGATGTCCCAGGTATTGCTCTTTTGGTGCATACCCCTGGGTTCCGATCTGTGTTTTCCTGGTGACCTGGGATTGAACGGTTCGGGCGATCCCGAAATCAACGAGGACCGCCGCCCCATCACTTTCTCTGATCATGATATTGGATGGCTTTACATCCCTGTGTATTACAGGGGGGTTCTGGTTGTGGAGGTATTGCAAAATGTCCAGAATCTCGCAGGAGATTTTCCTTACCTGGTTTTCGGTGAAGCCGCCCGGGTTACGTGCGATGAGTGTCTCCAGGTCTT
The DNA here is from genome assembly GCA_016183865.1 of Armatimonadota bacterium. Taxonomy (GTDB): domain Bacteria; phylum Vulcanimicrobiota; class JACPDT01; order JACPDT01; family JACPDT01; genus JACPDT01. The sequence continues at coordinate 3,468 of JACPDT010000046.1, forward strand.
CTCCTGTCACGTAATCCATCACCAGGTAGAAGCGGCCGTTCTCTTCGAAATAATCCAGGGCTGCAGGCAGTTGGTGATGCCTCAAAGCAGAGAGAATTTTCGCTTCGCGGCGGAAACGATCACTTGCCTCATCCCTCTCCCGGGAATCCAGGTTCGCATCACGCATCTCCTTCAGGGCGCATACGGCATCAAGGCGACGATCCAGAACAACGTACAGAGCGCCCATGCCGCCCGACTTGAGGGTCTTCCGTACCTTATAGCGGCCTTGCAGCATGGTCCCAGGAAGCAAGCCGTTCCGCGCCATAGCGCCGGGGGCTTTTTCGGCGATCGGGCAGCCGCATGCAACACAACGCTTTATGGAGTCCTCATTCAGCAGACCGCAATCCGGACAGAACAAAGGTGCACCTCTTCAGAGATCCCTGGCGGCAAAGTTCTTCCACATCAGGGTATTTTCCCTCTCCTGGATCAAAGTGGATCCCCCTTGGAACTTGATTGTCATGGTCGTCCTGGGTGATAATGGACCTACAGGTGGGAAATCCGCAGGGAGGAGGGCACAGGCGTTGAACGGGATTGCCTCATTGAAGATGACGGGCTTTTCCACCATTCCCTGTTCTTCGAAAGTCTCTTCACCTGAGAAGAGGCCCACAGCCGACGAGACGCCTGCTTCAGCCGATTCACGGAGCCCCGCGATCCCATCCAGGCTTCTTCGCTCGCTGAAAGCACTGGGAAAAGAGGTGCTGGAACATCCGGTGGAATACGTGGCCCTGGGAGGCTACATTGCGGGTCAGGTTTCCGTAGCCAATATGGCCGCAATGGGCGCCCTTTTTGTGGTCATGCACGGGCTCAGCCATTACCTGACAGGCAAACTTATCTATGAAGCAGCAGGATTGGCTGATCCCTCTCTCAGGGACAAATTCAGATCTTCCGCAACGGCCGCCCTTGCGCCCGATCTTGATGTGAAATTCGGCCTGGCCCACCGGAGCTTCGAAGGACATGTGGTGTTGCCTGCGGGGCTGATGGCGGCCGCAAATATTGCAGACATAAGGAAAGATGGGCAACCACCCCTGGGTTATCGGGTCGGATTGCCGGATCCGAAGGACTACGGGATTTCCATGTTGGCAAGCGGCCTCGGCATATTGGGGCATAACCTGGACGACGCCGTGGAAGGCGCCTATCATCCTCTCCTGAATCTGGAAAAAGTAATTGGCGATCCCATCGAAAGGCTCACAGGCATAGACCCGACTCAGGATGTTCCCCTGCAAACTCGAACATACATCCTGGCGGCAAAGAATGTCTTGAAACTTGCGGCTCTGGGCGTGATCTACTGTAAGAGAAAAGCTCGTCCCTCACTTGAAGGTGAAGTGAATAACAAAAAAGGCGGATAAGACATACATGAGCCAGTGCACTTTCCGGGCGTGCCCCAGGAGCAGTGCCTGAGCCACACAGACCACAAAACCGAGGGCAAGGCCTGTGGCAATACTGAAGGTAAGGGGCATCATCAGGATAATGATGAACGAGGGGAAGGCTTCCACGAAATCGTCGAAATTGATTTGCCTCAGGCTGGAAGCCATCAGGATCCCTACAATAATCAGCGCAGGGGCAGTTGCGGCGCCTGGAACAGCCAGAGCGATCGGGGCAAAGACCAGTGCAAGAATGAAAGTGATGCCCGTAACGGTCGCAGTCAGGCCGGTTCGGCCCCCGGCCGCAACCCCTGCAGCACTTTCCACATAACTCGTGGTGTTGGAGGTCCCCAGCAAGGCGCCGAATACGGTGCCGAGGGAATCCGCAAAGAGCGCCCTGTTTCCTCTCTTCAGGTTGCCCTCCTCGTCCATCAGGTTTGTACGATTGCAGACACCCACAAGAGTCCCCACAGTATCGAACAAATCGGCAAAAAACAGGGAGAAAATGGTCAATGCCGTGCCCCATTGAAGGGCCTCCGAAATATCCAGTTTCATGAAACCCGGCGCGATGCTTGGAATGGAAAGACTCATCCCTGAGAATTTGGTGATCCCGAGAGGGATTCCGATGATGGTTGTAGCCAGGATGCCGATCAGAATTCCTCCTGTGACGTTTCTCGCGATCAGAGCGCCGATTATGAAAAGGCCGATGATCGCAAGGAGCGGCTCCCTGCCTGTCAGGTTCCCCAGATTGACCAGTGTGTTCGGGTCTGAGACGACAATGCCCGCGTTCTTGAAGCCGATGAAGGCGATGAAAAGACCGATTCCCGCGCTGACGGCATGTTTGAGCGGCAAGGGAATCGCCTTGATGATCAGCTCCCTGAGCCCTGTGGCGGTGACAACGGTTGCGATGCAGCCGGAGATGAACACAGCCCCGAGGGCCGTTTGCCAGGAGAGCCCCATCTTGCCTACCATGACATACGCGAAAAATGCGTTCAACCCCATGCCTGGAGCGAGGGCAAAGGGGTAGTTGGCAAAAAGGCCCATGAAAAGGGTGGATGCTGCAGCGGCAAGGCATGTGGCCACAAAGACGGCCCCGTGATCCATTCCGGCATCCTTCAGGATCTGGGGATTCACAATGATAATATAGGCCATGGTCACAAAGGTGGTAAGGCCTGCAATGATCTCGGTCTTTACATTGGTCCCGCTTTCCTTGAGCTGGAACCATTTTTCGAGAAAGCCCTTCCCATCAGTCGGTGCAAGAGACATGGCCGATCACCTCCCTTGGTCTACCGGAGGGGGTCAGGTCATAGGAAAATCAATTTTGTCATCGGTGAAATTCTCCGGGGAATCTGGGGATCCTTCTCGGAATTTCGGGGGGATTTGCAGAGAAAAGGCCGGCCGATGACAGGACCCAAAGGTGAATCAGGCCCACCGGAGAATCTCGATTTTGATGAACTGGCTCGAAATCATACAAATCTGTTTTGATTCCGACCGAGATGTTTACGGGCAGTTTGTAACATCGGGGTTCTCGAAACTTGAATCTTCAGAAAATCAAACTTGTGGAGATCATGGATGAATGATCTGCGTTTGCGATGTCCTTGGGAAGGCACAACTCCAAAGCAGGGTCATAACCTACAAGCCTTGTATAATCCGCAACCGCTCCTCCACCGCCGCCATGGTCGCCGCCGAGATAGCCCCAAGGCGGCGCGCAAGGCGTTCCTTCGCAATCGAGCGGATGGCGTCGCAAAGGATGTCGCTCGGTTTTGCCAGGCCGCATTCAGGCGGCGTCACGGATACGTGGTAGAGCACACCCCGCTGGTTCGAGGTGATGGGAAGGACGAGGACAAGATCTGCAGGGCCGGTATTGAAGGCATCAATGGATATTACCAGCACGGGTCGGCGACCAGCCTGCTCGTGTCCGCGAGTCGGGTTGAGGTCCGTGAACCAAACCTCACCTCTCCGTGGCCCGATCATTTCGCCTTCCGAGTCTTCTTCTTGCTGCGAAGGACAGGTTCGTCCTCACCCCACGCCTCATTGCAATCGAGGCCATCCGAAAGGGTCGCATCCCAGGTCGCCCGTTCTGCCTCCACATCCCCCCAGACTCGCGCATTCTGTCGCAGTCTGGCATATGAAGCGTTGGCTTCCTCGACGAACCGCCGCCGCCGTTCTTCCTCAATGGCCGTATCAAGGATAACTTGCATCGGCTGTCCCGATCTGGCGGCCAGCTCCTTGAGCGTCCGGTGCGCCTGTCGGCTGATGCGCACCGTTGGGTTCTGTATCACGGCTACCTCCATACTCTACCATTTAGTATACCATATAGTCGCCTGATCGGTCAATGAAGGGAGGAAGGTAAATGAGCCACCTGGGATTTGCCGCGAATCTGCTCATCACTTCCAGCGCGGCTATGGCGTTTTCTTCGCGGATGGTGACGTTCGATCTGCGGCGGGCCGTGATCAAGCGCTTGCCGAGCACGTCCTCCGCGTCCATATGGAGAAGATAGCCCATGTCTGTAGCAGGCCTGTGCGTGGTCGTAACCGTCAGCAGCATGCTGTATTCTCCCCTGAAATGCTTCAGAATTCGGGTCAGAGTTCTACAGGAAACAGGAGGAACCTGCCCTGCCGTTCGCTTTCACCTCTCGCCTGGCTATCCCTGGAGCCTGCTTATCATTGACTTGTGTGGATATGCAGGGTATAATAAGGACATAAAGGTATACTTAGGGATAGAGGTGTGCGGAATGATTGAAAGACTGCTCCCTCCCGAAGAAGCGGCTGAAAGGCTGGCTGTCACTCCCAAGAGCATTCGCGAATGGTTGCGCAAGGGCAAGCTTCGTGGGGTTAAGGCCGGAAGGCTCTGGAGGATCCGTGCCGCGGCTTTGGAGCAATTTTTGAATGAAGGGCGCTCCTTTCCCAGGATGAAAGAAGAAGACCCTATTCTGACCATCATAGGTTGCCTTTCAGGAGAACCACTTTCCGCCAAGGCCATTGAAACGGAACTCTATGGGACGAGTCGCGAATGATCCCCGCACCTGTGTTTATAGATTCCTGGGGCTGGATTGCATTGGGACACAAGAAGGAGCCTCGGCATGACGAGATTGATGAATACTATCGCACCCTCAGGGAAAAGAAGGCACGAATCTACACCAGCGATTATGTCCTGGATGAAGTTATCACTCTGATCTTTCGGCGAGAGATCTTTTCTGAGGCACTTTTCTTTGTAACTGGAATCCTGAAAGCGGCCAGGGACGGCTACCTGACCATTGAAACAGTATCCGGGACGCGTTTCGCGGCAGCCTGGGATTTCCGTACCCGGTTCGAGGACAAGCCTCGAATCTCTTTTACGGACATAACTTCTGTCGTGATTATGGCCGAACTTGGGATCAAACGTATCTTGACCGAAGACGCCCATTTCCAACAGTTGGGCAAAGGATTTCAGCAGGCGCCGTGAGGCTCAGAACCTGGCCGAACCGATTTACCCCGACTCCTTATGCGTTCCCAGGGAATCCAGCCCGAGGCGAAAGAGAACGCCCAGGGCGCCGGTAACAAACCCGGAGGCGGCAAATATAACGATAACAACCATAATTATGTCGTTCCTTACAGCGAAGTCCACGAATTCCTGATCCAAGAGGAATCCATTTGTCGTGAGCTTGAAGTGAACCGCCCTGCCCTGTATCGTTCCATCTCCCGGGCACAGGATACGATCTTGCTGATGAGATTCTTCTCCAAAAGAGGCTCTCCGCCGAAGAAAACAACTCCACTGGGTTCGCCTTGTACACCCTGGCAATGAGTTCTGCCCAGGCTCTGCGGCACGCCCTGCGGCTTTGAGTCCTGAGGTGGGAAACCCAAGCTGGTGAACTGATTTCGAGTTCCACCGAGCCTTCAATTTTTTTTTCTGTGTACCGTGGCCGTAAACAGCCAACCATCCCGGTCATCGGTGAAAATGAAAAGAGGCTTGGAGATTCCAGGATAGCCATCTGTGTCCTTCCTTCTTTGTGTCCTTTGCGGAGAAGGAAACTTCCTTCCCTGAAAGGAAATTGGGAAACACTTCACTCAAACCGAGGGGGGATCAATGATGACCATCCGGGAAGGGCGATGGGACTGTCCAAGTTGCGGCTCAAAAGGGAACCGGGGTCCTGAGAAGTTCTGCGGTGGATGTGGTTCTCCCAGAGGGGATGATGTCCAATTTTACCTCCCGGAAGATGCAAGGGTCGTCACCGATGAGGCTGAGGTCCGCAAGGCCGAGTCCGGGCCGGATTGGAAATGTGGCGCCTGCGGAGGGGACAATTCTTCGGACAACAACTTTTGCACCGGTTGCGGGAATCCTCGGGAAGGCGCCAAGACCCGTCAGGCAATCGAACGCCGGGACGCCGCCCCTGAGCCGCTCAAACCCTCTAAACCTCCCAAGAAGAGCTTCGCCCCTGTGGCCCTGGCTGGCCTGATTCTTTTCCTGCTAGGAGTAGGTCTCCTCTGTCTTCCTCGTTCCGCTTCCCTCACGGTGACAGGTTTCTCCTGGGAACGGACGATTGCCGTAGAGCGCTTTGCGACCATCACCGAATCGGCGTGGGAAGGGGAGGTTCCTTCCGATGGCCGCATACAGTCGCGGTCACGAGAAGTACACCACGAGGAAGATGTCCAGACAGGCACCAGGTCGGTAACTCGAACAGTAAGACAAAAGGTGCAGGCAGGCACACAAAAAGTCAAAGTGGGAACTAAAGACATGGGAAACGGATATTTTAAGGACATCATTGAAGAGCGCCCTGTTTACAAGGAAGTGGAGAAAGAAGAGACCCACCAGGAGCCGGTGTACAAGAAAGTCCCTGTTCATAAGACCAAGTATACCTATCTCGTGGACCGCTGGCAGGAGGCAAGGAAAGAACGGGAATTCGGAAATGACCAGAGTGCCAGGTGGCCTGCTATAGATCTGCGACGGGGGGAGCGGGAAGGCAAACGAAGCGAGAAGTACCAGGTCCTTCTTGCCAATGCCAAGGGAAAGACCTTCACTTATGAGCCTGCCAGTGAGGGGGAATGGAAAACATTTAGCTCCGGAGGCCACTACAAGGCGAAGCTGGATGCTTTCGGGAAAATTAAGAAGATCGAGGGATGATGCCAAAAAGAAGGGTTATTGAAGAGGCTCATTGAGAACTTGAATTTATGTCAAAGAGCGAGACATTTCAATCATCTCCAAGACTTGAAAATAGGCTCGGGATGATAACCGTATTTCGATAGAAACTTGGAACCTCGTAGATTCGAGTATCCTTCAAGAATCCGACAAAGGGGTCTTATGCCCTCAAGGAATTTCTCTTTGGGCATGTCGTAGTCGGGAAGGCTTTTTGATCCGCGCCTGTTGTCATAGAACAAGTTCCCCTCAATGATAAACCCTTCCGGAACCGCATGCTGCGCCAGGGCGCACTGATAGCAATAGACAAGGGATGTGTCGTATTTCGGGTTCCGGCACGTTTGAAGCAGGATGTTTCCGATGAACCGCCCGGGATTCTCCCCTGGGTTTGTGCGCGTGATCGCAGCGCCGCATGTTCCAGTATCATAGATGACGTTTTCCTCGATATTCCCCCTGGGCGCGCCTTTTCCCGCGTCCCAGAGGGTTATGCCCCACGTGAGAATCTCCTCAACGATGTTTCGGCGCACGGCGCCGTCGGCATTCACGAAAAGGCCGATCCCTTTCCAGTATCGTTTTACGAGGTTTCCTTCGATGAGGGCTTTTGCGTCCCACGTGACGCCTATGCCGACGCCCCTTCCACCCCCGGCATTTCTGCCTGTCGCTTTGTCCACTCCATCCACGATATTTCCGGATATGACCGCCTCAGCGCCCCGATAAAGGGCAATCCCATCCCAGGAATTGCGGATCACCTCATTCCGGAGAATCGTCAGCCTGGCGCCTGTGAGACCGCAGATTCCCATGATGCCTACCGTGTTTTTCGCGATAATAGCCGGAACGCCCATATTGTCGTGAATCCCGCAGTCTTTGCAATCATCGAAGTAGATTCCATACCCTGCATGTGTCACGATTGTTGCCGTTCGGTCCTCCGGCCCGCTGATTCGTACATTTTTTCCGGTAACGCGAAGACCCAATGTGATATTCACAGTTGTATTAGAGTTGCTGCAATTACCGCAGACGGGATCTGTGGTTTTCGTCGGAGTAAGCTCATACGTGCCTGGAAGGAGGCGGATCTCAACCGAATCCAGTGGTCGCGCGAAAAGGGCCTGAAGCTCTTCTGCTGTGGACACGGATCTGGCTTCCTGGGAAAGGGAAACCTGCCCGGTGAGCGCCAGAACAAGGGCAAATAGGACTGCTGCAATGTCTCGAACTTTTCTCAACTTGGGAACTCCAGAGGATTATTCGAAGATTGCGGCTTTTTCTGCATCCCGAGGCCGTGTTCCTGTTCAAAGAGAGGACGAACCTTCGAATTCGCCGGAATCAATCGGCGTATCCTGTGGTTCTTGCGCGGCAAACAGGGTTTGTTCCCGACAAGGGCGGCAGGTGAGGCTTTCCTTCGTCAAGTAGTCCCGCGTTCCACTACACCGTAACATCCACAACGACAGGTTGATGATCGGAACTTCCGGCGCTGTAATCCACCTCGATGGATTGAACCTCCATGTCCTCGGAAACAAAGACGCCGTCAAATCGTTTGTGGGCGCCCAGATGGGTTGTGCCGAAGGAGGTTCCTTCCTGCTCATAACCTCTGTAGATCTGCTCAAGAGAGCGAAGGGCCTTTTCCTTCTCGGCAGGTGATAACGAATCACTGCCCAATCGCGCCTGTCGGCTGTTCCATGCATGCGTATTGAGACCCTGAGCAAGGGCGTCAAGGAAATTGAGGGGCGCCCCATCCAGAGTGAGCTCCCTTCCGTCAGGTGAGGCATGGTCCCAGGCATCCTGGTATCCTTCCTTCAGTTCCGATACGTTGCCGCGAACGGCAGGATCGGTCATGTTCCCTACATTGCGACCGGAGAGATCGTCATTGAAGTCTCCGGCGATGATCACTCCATCTCCTTTTTTCTTGTAGCCATCCGCGATTTTCTTAAGCTGATCCACTTCCATGGAGTTATTCTTGCTGGAACCGAGACTCAAATGAGTGTCCAGGAGATGAACCCTTCTCCCGCCTAGATGGATCGCAACATCCAGTACGCTTCTGTCCTGGAGGGGCTCATTGGTGTGACTTCTTCCTTCTTTCTTTCTTTTCTCATTGACCCTTTTGTATGCTTCCTCTTGCTCCTTTCGGTCCTGGCGATATTCCACATCTCTGGCCGACTCGATCGGCGCGTCGGTGAGGATGGCCTTATGAGCTTTCTTGTCGTCCTGCCCGTCTCTATATGCCACATTTAATCCAAGAGACTTCGCGAGACGAAGGGCCTGTTTCTTGTCTTTGACCTCCTGGAGGTTGATCACCACCGCGCTGCCGTCCTGCTTCGCTTCGTCTATTTCCCCTTCGAGAAATTCCTTCAGCTCTTTCTCGTCCTGGCCTTTGAATATGTTGTAAGATATGACTTTGACGTTGTCCCCTTTTGCGCGGCGGCTGTCGGCACGAGGGTTGTTGTAGATTCCGTTTTTCTCGAAGTTTTCCAATGCCCTGGACTCTTTGTCCGTCCCGTGAGAGTCCTGGGAACGCATGAAAGACAAGGGCCATCTTGCCAGTGCTTCGATTCGATCCAGAAAGGACATCCTCAGGCCCCCTGTCTGTTTTCGCATTATCCATTTTCATTGTAGGGGGCAAGGGTAACTCTTTTCTATCATTCAAATAACGTATACCTAACAAAAGGCGGCAACATGTTAATTCCGCGCAAAAATTTACACTCTGTTAAAGGTCTGCGCCTCCATGCGCGTTGACCCGGGCCAAAGGGCGATGTTAGAATAAAGGGAGAAAATAGTTCAAACGGGGAGAGAGATTTCATGAACACCATTTCTGCCGTTACCGTCAATTTCCGAGAGACTGCCGCAATAGGCGGCAACAAAGTGTCGAAGCCGCAAAAACCTGAGAAGCCGCCCGTTCTCGTAGATCCGCCCGAGCCGGTCGCGAAACTTCCGAGGCCCGTGCTTCTCATCGCCGGTGGAAGCCGAAAGGAGAAGGGGCTTCCGGAATTGATCCACTATTTGACGGCAGGTGGAAACAACGCCTTCGGCGGAGTCTATGGAGTGGACAAAAGGGCCGAGTTTGAGGAAGAGTTCAAGAAGAACCCGGGCAATGTTTTCACATTGCGCTTCTCGAAGCAGTTTGGCTCATTCCCTAACGATGCAGGCGACGTCAAACAAGCCGTGGAAGACATACGACGAATGACCGGCGCTGATGAGATAGACGTCGTAGCGGAGTGCAAGGCGGCTCAGACGATGCGGGAATACATGCGCCAGGGCAATGACGGGGTTCGGAATCTCCTCATGATCGTCCCTCCCAACCATGGTCTCCCCGTCGGGGGAGATATTGCCGCACTGGTGGCAAAGGGTGTGAAGTTTCTCCATTTGCCCATCAAGTCGTTCCAGGGATATCCTGTGGACAAAGACAGTTTTGATGCACTGTCCAGCTTCAGCACCGACTGGAGTCTGGGACCTTTCAAGGGAAACAAGACCGTTCATGCTTACAACACTCCCGACAACATAGCCCGCGAAAAAGAGGTTCTTCATTCCCTGACTGTAGTGGCTGGAGAGGGCAGGAACCTCCTGTCCCAGCAGTTCGGACCCGGCCTTCCTTTTCCCATCATGCGGGGAGACCATTCGGTGCCGAACTGGAGCGCTTATCTTCCCCATGCTCAGAACTTCTTCTTTGACGGGGAGCGCTCCATACACGGTCAGGTGAAATCCCATCCCGAGGCTCTGGCAAAGATCGCCGAGACACTCCTTTCCGATGGGGCGCCGAAGAAGGACGAGAACTACCTGGAAAGCTCCCCCACCGTGGGCTGGGTAATGGCAAGAAGCGTCGCCTGGACGGCCAGCTTCGCAGGCAGAATCTCGGTTGCCTCTACTTCTATCTCTGGAAATCCTATTGGGAAAACGGGGAGGGCTCTTGGAGTTTTCGGCGCAGGTCTTTCCGTTCTTGAAGGGTCGGTACAACTGGCAGGCGCCATTACGGGCGATGCTCCCGGTGGACGCACTCGCGCCGCCATCGGCGGGCTCTCAAAATTCACCCAGGCCGCTGGAGTCGCTGCCGGTCTGGCCGGCCTCGGATGGCCCGCAGCCGCCATGATCGCAGGCGGGCTATTCGTGAGCGCGCTGACCAACTAGGTGCTGTGACCGGTGGCTCAGGTCATCGCCGATTACTGTTTGCTTCCTTCTTTTAGTTTCTGAAGAAGGGCTTCCTTTTCCTCGAAAAACTTCTGAGCCCTCGGGTTGCTCGCAAACCTGGCTTTGAGGGCATTGAGCCCTTCCTCGAAAAGGACGGCGTCTTTCTCGGTTTCTGCGTAGCTCATGATCGTGATCCAGAAGAACTGTGTCTCTCTCGATCCTGTGGGGAGGCGTCCCGCTTTCTTCATTTCCAGGAATTTCTTTGCTGCTTCTTCCCTGCTCGCTTTGTCCGAGGTGATCGTGGATGACCCGATTTCCCTTACCTCCAGGTTGGCCAGGGGACCGATAATGATCACATCGCGCTGCTCTTTTGTGAGGTATTTCATCTCATCAAGCTTCTTGCGGGCCTCGGCGGATGTTAGCTGACCCAGCTCCAACTGTGCCACAAGGAGGCGATAGCGGGCCTGTTTGTCTCCTTTGGCCGCTTTGGCCTTGAGGCTCAGGAAATCGTTTGCCGCAAGGGCCGTTTCCTTGAAACCCTCCACTGTGCGCGGCCCGTCGTGTCTGGCCAGGACGTTTCCGCCGGCATCCATGAAAGCAAGGTACGGAAATCCGTCCCCTCCTTTTTCCGCCAGGAGATTCTGATATGGATCGCTCTTGACTCGGGAGGTGATATGGCAAAAGAGCACATAACCCTTTGACCAATTTGCGAACCCTTTTTCACTGAGCGCGCCGCGCTCAATAGCATCGCAGTATGGTCAGTAGGTGTAGGAGCGTGTGAAATAGGTGAAAATGAGCTTCCCTGTTTTCTTTGCGACGGACCGGGCCTTGTCATAATCGGTGATCCAGCGCGCCTGGGTCAGCCAGTTCTCCTTGAGCTTCTCATCCCTCTTCCTGGCGTAATCATCCTGCGCCCAGAGCGGTGCAGTCAGACCTGCCAGAAACAGCAACAAAAGAGCAATTCTCATAACGGTTCCTTTCTCGTGGGATGGTACACTGGGGATATGCGACATTTGCGAAGAATTTCCCCCTTATCTTACCGTACCGTCTTCTTGCGGTTACGCATGTAATCAACGAGCAGGTATTCTCCCAGGGTTCCTGGTGATGTAAGGTAGGCCCTGCCGTTGTTGGTCCTGGAGAGCCTTTCGACAAAATCCACCAGGGTGGAATCTCTTGCAACCATGAAGGTGGTTATGGTGATATCGTGGCGCCGGCAGGCATCCGCCTCCCTCAGAGTCTGGTTGACGATTTTGGGATCAAGGCCGAAGGGGTTCTTGTAAAGCTCCTTGCCCTCATATATGGCTGACGGCTTTCCATCGGTGATCATGAAAATCTGCTTGTTGGTTTGCTTTTTCCGTAAGAGGATTCTCTGGGCGAGCTCCAGTGCCGCCTTGGTGTTCGTGTGGTAAGGTCCGACGGAGAGGTAGGGGAGCCTCCCGATCTTGATTTCCCTGGCATCATCCCCGAATGCCACCACATGCAGATCGTCCTTGGGGTATCGGGTCATGATCAATTCGCAAAGAGCAAGTGCCACCCTCTTGGCCGGAGTGATGCGGTCTTCCCCGTATAGAATCATGCTGTGACTGATGTCCAGCAAGAGCACTGTGGCGCAGGATGTCTTCATCTCGGTCTCAAAAACCTGGAAATCTTCAGGCTTGATTCGCAAGTCATCGAGTCCCCTTTTCATGGCGTGACGAAAGGTTCCCTGGAAATCTATCTCCTCCGGAGGATCCCCGAACTCGTAAGGCCGGGTCTCGGGCAGAAGCTCTTTCCCCAGGCCGGCTATCGGAACCCCGTGATCACCGAGACCGCTTTTCCGGAGTGAGGAGAAGATCTGCTCGAGGGACTCGCTTCGGATTTGCCTCTCTCCCTTGCGTGTGAGGTTATACCCACCTTCAGGATTCTGGCGGATCAGGTTCTCTTCTTCCAGTTTTTGGCGGAAGTCATCCAGATTCAGATTGGAATCCACCAGACCACGTTTCTGCAATTCCTTCAAGAGTCGAAATGCCTGATCCACGTCCCCATTGGTCATAAGAAGCAGTTGATGGAAAAGACCGATCAGGCCGATCATCTCCATCATCTGTCGGGCAAGGTCCTCGTCCCATTCAGAGTAGGCGTATTGCATGGGCTTCCACGGGCTAAAAGTCCCCGTGCTCCTTCAGTTGATCGAACATGATTTTCACCATATCGAAATAGGAGGCCCCCCCTTCCGCGGATTCCTTGGCAAGAAGGGAGTTCTGATGAAGGCCCTCCAGAACCAGCTCCATCCCGAGGGCCAGCTCTTCCTTGGTCCTGGGTTTCAGGTGTCTTTTCGCGATATCTTCCAGCCCCGTAACGGCGCGCAGGCGCCGCACATATTCATCCCAGGGAACATCGTCCGCCATTTCCACCTTTCGTCCTCCCGAAAACCAGCGAAGAATCTCCCGGTACTCCTCCGAGCTCTCCGTCTTCAAGCCGCGGCCCTTGATGGCAGGCGGGAAACGGCGTCCAAAAACCTCCTTGATCGCCAGACCGATCAGCCTGCGTCCGACAGCCACGGCCCCCTCCTGTTCCCCTTCATAGGCCAGCTCCACTTTTCCAGTGATCGCAGGGAGTGTTGCCATAAGATCCACAACCCGGGGATAGGGCTGTCTTTCCCCCGTGATGCAGGAGCGCTTTTCCAGGTTGCTCACAAGGTTCTCAAGGGCGGATATGGGCAGCCTTGCAGAGACACCGGACTGTTGATAAACAAGGTCGCTCTTTCTGGCCTGAAAGGCAATTTCTTCTACCAGCTCCCTCACAAGGCGGGGGAGCTCCATCTCGCGCCCCCCGTCCCGACTCACCCAGGCTTCCTGAGCCGTGATGGCAATTCCGTCTTCGATGCTGGCAGGGTAATGGGTCAGGATTTGAGAATCTATCCTGTCCTTCAGGGGTGTAATGATATTGCCGCGATTCGTATAGTCTTCCGGGTTTGCCGTAAAGACCAGGAGCAGATCCAGAGGAATGCGCACCGGGAAGCCGCGGACCTGGATATCCCCTTCCTCCAGGAGATTCAGGAGAGCCACCTGGATGCGTGGCTGAAGGTCCGGCAGCTCATTGATGGCAAAGATCCCGCGATTCGTCCTTGGTACGATTCCGAAGTGAATGACCTCTTCATCCGAGTAAATCAGCTTCTGTGTCGCCGCCTTGATGGGATCCAGGTCACCGATCAAGTCCGCCACAGTCACGTCCGGGGTGGCGAGCTTTTCCTGGAAGCGATCTCCACGGGAAAGCCAGGCGACGGGAAGCTTGTCGCCCAGCTCCGCGTGGAGCCGCCTGCAGCGCTTGCATAGCGGATCAAAAGGGTTGTCTCGAATATGACAGCCTTCCACGACAGGGATTTCGGGGTCCAGGAAACCGGACAGACTCCGCAATATGCGGGATTTGGCCTGGCCCCTGAGCCCCAGAAGGATGAAATTGTGCCTGGCCAGAATCGCATTCTGCAAAGCAGGAATGACCGTTCGGTCATAGCCGACAATGCCCGGGAAAAGAGGCTCCCGTCGTCTCAACCTCTCGAGGAGGTTGCGGCGCATCTCGATTTTCACGCTCACAGGACGATAGTCTGTCTCTTTGAGCTCTCCCAAAGTCGCGGGCCTTACTGTAATTTCCATTGTGGTGTCTCCATTTTTCAGATTCATTCCTATACTTATTAATGATAATTCAGATCCTTTTTGTTCCTTTCAAGCAGGAACCGTCGAGTGGAATTCCTGAACCCAGGAAAGGTTTGCACCTCCGAAGAAGCCCTTTCTTAATGAGGAGGGATTCGCGCTCATGGTTGAGAATTCGAGCCCTGAGGCACCGATCCTGGCAGGGGATCTCCTGAAAGGTCTCGGCCGGTTCCAGGAGACCCTTCTGAAATGGTAGAGCGCCCATCGTCGCGATCTTCCCCCTTTCGATGGCCTGCAGGAAAGCTGTGGGCTCTCTTGATCAAGTTTAGCGGAAGTCCAAATGTGGAAATAACATATTACACAGATCGAGAATCAAGGAGGTTTCATGGCTGAAAAACTGGACCTGGTGGTCATTGGGAGTGGCCCCGGCGGCTATGTGGCCGCGATCCGCGCCGCCCAATTGGGCTTGAATACCGCGATCGTGGAGAAGCACGAAGCGCCTGGCGGCACCTGTCTGCACAGGGGCTGCATCCCGACAAAGGCGCTCCTTCACACTGCCGATCTTCTGGACATCTGCCGAAAGGGGAGGCAGTTCGGTCTCTCCATTACTGAGGCTTCCCTGGACATGGGGGCCGCCCATGGTTACAAGAACAAGGTTATGAAGAAACTGTCCAAAGGGATCGAGTATCTTTTTAAGAAGAATGGGGTCCTCTCGTATACGGGGAGAGGGAGACTCGAAGGGGCGGGCAGGGTTGTCGTGGTCAAACCGGATGGCACCACAGAAAGTTTGGGCGCTCGATTCGTTCTGATTGCAACGGGATCGGTTCCCAAGCTTCTGCCCGGCCTCAAGGGGGATGGCGTCACAATCCTCACAAGTGACGAGATCCTGAATGTGACCCGTGTTCCTGAGCGTCTCACTGTGCTTGGGGCCGGGGCTGTGGGCGTGGAGTTCGCCTCCATGTTCCTCCGGTTCGGCAGCAAGGTGACCCTTGTGGAGATGCTTCAGGCCGTCGTCCCTGTGGAAGATGAAGAGATTTCCCAGGAGCTGGAGAGGTCTCTCAAGAGACAGGGGATGACCGTACTGACCGGAACCCGTTACGAGGGAACTCGTACCGATTCCGGCTTGTTGGTCACAGTGAGGGATGCCCAGGGACAGACCCAAGACATCCCTTCTGATTTGCTTCTCGTCGCGACTGGAAGAGGCCCGTACACGGAGGGACTGGGCTTTGAGGGCTTGTCCCTGGAGATGAATCGGGGTTTTGTCTGCGTGGATTCCCATATGCAGACATCCGTCCCCGGGGTTTACGCCATAGGTGATGTGGCGGTTCCGAGGGAGAGGGGAGGGAAACCGATGCTGGCTCACGTGGCGTCCGCGGAGGGGCTTGTCGCCGTGGAGCACATGGTCGGCCAGGAGGTGCGCTCTTTGAATTATGATCGTGTGCCGGGCTGCACATACTGTTTCCCTGAGGTTGCAAGTGTCGGACTCACGGAAAAGGAAGCCCGTGACGGAGGGCGCGATGTTCGGATCGGGAAGTTCCCTTATGGAGCGAACAGCAAGGCTGCGATCCTGGGTGAGCAGGAGGGGTTCGTGAAAATCGTGAGTGATGCCCGTTATGATGAGGTGCTGGGTGTTCATATGATCGGTCCCAGAGTGACGGAACAACTGGCGGAGGCGTGTGTCTCACTGCAATTGGAGGCCACCTCCCAGGACCTTGCCTTAACGATTCACGCGCATCCTACCCTGTCGGAAGCTTTTCTGGAAGCAGCGCACGCGGTTAGCGGACATCCCATTCATATTTGAAACAAGCCTGAGGCAGTCATTGAGGGCTGCGCCGGGCGCCGGTTGGAGGTGCTCTTTTGACTGTCAAGGTTTTTCAGGAAAAAGATGTAGAAGCCGCCGTTCCCTTCAGGGTAATGGAGGATGACGGGACTGCGGACACCAGGTTGGAGCCTGAACTTTCCTCTGAGGATCTGCATTTTCTTTACGAGACCATGGTTCTCAACAGGGAATTGGATGACAGGCTGCTCCGAATGCAGAGACAGGGAAGGATAGGCTTCTATTTGACCGGTCTTGGAGAGGAAGCCACCCACATTGGAAGCACTTTTGCCCTGGAGCCCACGGATTGGGTCTTTCCCGCATACCGGGAGTTGGGCGCAGCCCTTGTCCGCGGTTTTCCCCTTGTGGAGTTCGTCTGTCAGATCTTCGGAAACTCCGGAGATATAACAAAGGGAAGGCAGATGCCCAACCATTACGCTTCCCCTTCTCTCAGGATCTCCTCCCTTTCCAGCCCTGTGGGTACCCAGCTTCCCCATGCCGCCGGATGCGCCTGGGCAGCAAAGATCAAGGGTGAGAAGACGGTAGCCATTACCTATTTCGGCGAAGGAGCGACTTCACAGGGAGATTTCCACGTAGCCTTGAATTTTTCCGGGGTCTTCAAATTGCCTGTTATTTTCTTTTGCCGCAACAATCTCTGGGCCATTTCCGTTCCTCTGTCCCGTCAGACCGCTTCCCGGGACATTGCCGTCAAGGCTCAGGCCTATGGTATCGCCGGGGTAAGGGTGGACGGAAACGACGTTCTGGCCGTTTACCAGGTCACGAGAGAAGCCGCCCGGAGAGCAAGAGCGGGAGAGGGCGCAACCCTCATCGAGGCCATCACCTGTCGAATGGGCCCCCACTCTTCTTCCGATGATCCCAGATTGTATCGGGAAGAGAAAGATCTGGAAGAATGGAGGCAAAAGGATCCCATCGCCCGTTTCCAACGTTATTTGCGATGGAAGGGAATCTGGGATGAGGCTTACGAGAAAAATCTGCGGGAGAAGATTCAAATCCGCATTGCAGAGGCCATTTCCAAAGGAGAGTCCTTTCCGCCTCCCCCTTTGGAGAGCCTGTTTGAGGATGTCTACTCAACCGTTCCATGGCACCTCGAAGAGCAAAGGTTGGAACTTCTTGCCCTGAGAAAGGAGGCGAAGCACTGATGGCTGAGATGAACTTGATCGGCGCCCTCAATAATGCAATTCGCCTGGAAATGCGCAGAAACCCCTCAACTGTGGTCATGGGAGAAGATATTGCAAAACTGGGCGGCGTTTTCAGGGTGACCACAGGGCTCCTGGATGAGTTCGGGCCGGAGCGGGTGATTGACACCCCCCTCTCCGAAGGAGGCATCATCGGGACCGCCATCGGACTGGCTTTGTACGGCGTTCGCCCCATTGTGGAGATTCAATTCTCCGATTTCATATACCCCGGATACGACCAGATCGTGAATGAGCTTGCCAAATACCGGTATCGCTCCGGTGGGCAATACTCCTGTCCACTCGTCATCCGAACCCCGTCGGGGGGCGGGATAAAAGGGGGTCACTACCACTCTCAAAGTCCTGAATCCTATTTCATTCATACACCGGGCCTCAAGGTCGTGATGCCTTCCGACCCTTACGATGCCAAAGGTCTTTTCCTCTCATCCGTAAGAGATGCGGATCCCGTTATCTTCTTTGAGCCGAAGAGGATTTACAGAGCGGCAAAAGGGGATGTGCCCGAGGAGGACTACACGATTCCCCTCGGAGAGGCCAAAGTCAGGAGAGCCGGCGACCAGGTGACCCTGTTGACCTATGGCGCCATGGTGGTCGAATCCCTGGAGGCAGCGGAACAGGCCAATCAACAGGGAATCGAGGTGGAAGTTGTGGATCTAAGGACACTTCTCCCCCTTGACATCGAGGCCGTCCTGAGCTCTGTCAAGAAAACCGGGCGTGCGGTAATCGTCCATGAAGCGCCGAAGACCTGCGGCTTTGGCGCCGAGCTCTCGGCCTTGATCATGGAGAAGGCATTTCCCTATCTGGAAGCCCCTGTGACCCGGGTCACAGGCTTTGATACCCCTTTTCCCTATGCTTTGGAGCACGACTATTTGCCCAGTCCTGCCAGAATCCTGAAAGGGATTGATTATGTGATGCACTATTGAGCCTTGAAGGAGGTACCTATGGCATACGAATTCAAGCTTCCGGATATCGGTGAAGGAACCATCGAAGGGGAAATCGTTGCATGGCATGTGAAAGAAGGGGACACGATCAGGGAAGATGATGCCATGGTGGATGTCATGACCGACAAGGCGACTGTCACTATCCCCTCCCCCCGCTCAGGGAAGATCTCCCGGATCATGGCTCGTGAAGGGGAAACGGTCAAAGTCGGGGCTGTCCTGATCGTGATCGAGTCGGCGGAAGAAGCGGCCGCTCCTCCATCAGAAGAAAAGCCGGTCGAGGCCGCTGCTCCTCCATCTCGTCCTGCCGAAGAGCGGAGGGTCGGGCGGGTCGAAGCGGTTTCGGTTCACCCGAGAGGGGGGGACGGCGGGGGCGTTTCGACTGCCGTAAGAGCCCCTGGTGAAAGAATTCTGGCCACCCCTGTGACCCGGCAAATTGCAAGAGAACAGGGGATAGATCTCTCCCGAGTTCCAGGAACCGGTCCCGGAGGAAGGGTCACGAAGGAGGATGTACTGGCCTTTACGGAGAAAGGAGCGCCTCCTCAGACCGCTCCGCCCACAAGGCCCGAGCCCGCAACGCCCGGACCTCTGGAGGAGAGGGTTCCCATCAGGGGCTTGAGGAAGCGCATTGCCGAAAAGATGAGTCTTTCCAAACAGCATGCCCCCCATTTCACCTATGTGGAAGAATGCGATTTTACCGCACTTGTGGAGCTGCGAAAGAAAGCCGAGACCCATCCCAGGGCTGAAGGGCTCAAGATCACATATCTCCCCTTTATCATCAAGGCTCTTGTTCCGTGTTTCAAAGCCCACCCCTACCTGAACAGCTCCCTTGATGAAAAAACCCAGGAGATCGTTCTCAAGCGATACTATAACATCGGCATCGGCGCAGCCACTCCCGAAGGGTTGACCGTCTTTGTCCTCAAGGATGTGGACCGGCTCGGGGTTTTCGAGTTGGCCGAGCAGATTCGGGCTCTTGGGGACAAGGCAAGGGAAGGAAAACTGTCCCAGGGAGAGGTGACTGGAAGCACGTTCACCATCACCAGTCTGGGAGTCATGGGGGGAATCCTGGCCACACCGATCCTGAACTATCCGGAAGTTGCCATATTGGGAGTTCACAAGATCCACAAACGCCCTGTGGTCAGAAACGAAGAGATCGTCATTCGCGACATGGCTTATATGAGTCTTTCCTTTGACCACAGGGTCGTTGACGGCGATGTGGGCGCCGAGTTCACCCAGATGCTCGTGAAGTATCTGGAGCACCCTGAGCATATTTTGCTGGAGTAGCCGAAGGTGATGACCATCGAAGCACCGCCGAGTGACCTGGATCTTTCCGGAGAGGCCTACGCTCTGGCCTCGGAAGAGATTCTTTTTCTCTATGAGATGATGACCCTGGTTCGTCGTCTGGATGAGCGCATGCTCGGTCTCCAGAGACAGGGTCGGATCGGCTTTTACGGCGCTTGCACCGGTCAGGAGGCTGCCGTCATTGGGAGCGCCTTTGCCCTGAAGAAGAAAGACTGGGTCTTCCCGGGTCTCAGAGAAGGCGCCGCGATGCTCCTCCGCGGTTTTCCTCTTTCCCTGTACCTTTGTCAGATTTTTGGAAATGAGGGGGATCTTCTGAAAGGAAGGCAGATGCCGTGCCATTACAGCGACCGCAGCGTCAATCAGGTAAGCTGGGGAAGCTGCGTGGGAACTCAGATTCCCCAGGCCGCCGGGGCTGCATGGGGGATGAAATTTGGGAAGGAGCTCTCCCACGAATCCCGCGAGTCGCCTATCGTGATGTGCTACTTCGGCGAAGGCGCCACATCTGAGGCCGATTTCCACGTGGGAGCGAACTTTGCAGGAGTATTTAACCTACCCGTGGTATTTTTCTGTCAGAATAATCAGTGGTCTATTTCCGTTTCCAGGGATCGCCAGACCGCGTCTCCCACGATTGCCCAGAAGGCCCTTGCCTACGGGTTCCCGGGGGTCCAGATGGACGGAAACGACATTTTTGAGGTATATCGGGTTACCAGGGCAGCCGTGGAGCGTGCCAGAAGAGGAAATCCCACACTCCTGGAGGCGCTCACCTATCGCATGGGCGCCCATACTTCATCCGATGACCCCAGGCTCTATCGAGATCCCCAGGAAGCGGAGGAATGGGCGAAACGCGACCCCATTTCCATGTGCAGAAAGCGCCTGGAATCTCAAGGCATCTGGTCGCAGAAAGAGCAGGATTCCCTGGAAACTAGAATCTCCGACCAGATCAGCCGGGCTTTGCGCAAAGCAGAGGGGCGTCCCTCCCCGCCAGGGAAGACGCTCTTTCAGGATGTCTTCGCCGAAATGCCGTGGCATTTGCGGGAGCAAATGGCCCTGTTGGAGGGAACAGACAATGCCTGTGTGTGAAGTGCGCATCCTTCCCAGGATCTCCTATCGCGAGGGCCTGTGCCTTCAGGAAGAGCTTGTTGAGCAGCGCAGGGAGGGCAGAATCCCCGATACGCTCCTGCTCCTGGAACATCCTCCTGTCATCACTTTTGGGAGAAGACGCAACCAGGACCACGTCCTTGCATCACCCGGGTTTCTCACCAGCAGGGGTGTTGAGGTTTTTGAGACATCGAGGGGAGGGGATGTCACATATCACGGCCCGGGTCAGTTGGTGGGCTATCCGATTCTGGATCTCCGGGAGCGCCACAAGGATCTGGGCGCCCTGAAGCTCGTCCCCGGGTATTTGCGGGGCCTGGAAGAGGTCCTGATACGGACCGTTGAGAGTTTTGGCGTCAGAGGGGAGAGGGTGCAGGGCCTCACAGGGGTTTGGTGCGGAGAGAAGAAAATCGCCGCTATCGGCGTCCACATCTCCCGATGGATCACCTCCCACGGATTTGCCCTGAATGTCAACCCGAACCTGGAGCATTTCGACTGGATCGTTCCATGCGGGATTCATGACAGAGGAGTCACATCTCTTTCCAGGGAACTTGGCCAGGAGGTTGCCCTGGAAGAGGTGTCCTGCACAGTTGTGGAACATTTTAAGGAGATATTCGGATTGGAGGTGAAGACCCTTGTCCCAGCGCGCACCTAAGCCGGAGTGGCTTCGAGTCACCCTCCGAACAGACAAGCCATTTCAGGAGACCCGGGCCCTTGTGAAGGATCTCAGGCTTCACACGGTTTGTCAGGAGGCTCGTTGTCCCAACATGTTCGAGTGCTGGGGAAATCGGACCGCCACCTTCATGATCCTTGGGGATATCTGCACCCGGAGATGCGCTTTTTGCGCCGTCGCTACAGGACGCCCGGGGGCCATTGATCCCGGCGAGCCCGACCGAGTCGGCCAGGGCGTGGCTTCTCTCGGGATCCGGCATGCTGTGATAACATCTGTGGACAGGGATGATCTGCCCGATGGCGGTGCTTCCCATTTTGCGGAAACCATTCAGGCCATCCGAAGGCATAGTCCGGAAACCAGGGTGGAAGTCCTCATCCCCGATTTTAACGGCGATTCGGGCGCTCTGGCTGTCGTCATGAAAGCAAGACCCGAGGTTCTTGCCCATAATGTGGAAACCGTCCCAAGGCTCTACCGCACAGTCCGTCCCAGGGCCAAATACCAGCAATCCCTGACCTTGTTGAAAAGGGCCTCTGCCTGGCGATCCGAGTACCCTGTCAGGATCAAGTCAGGCCTCATGGTGGGTCTCGGAGAAACCAGGGAGGAGCTTTTCGCCGTTTTTCAGGATCTTCGGGAACACGAATGCGACATTCTGACGGTCGGCCAGTACCTGCGCCCCACTGAAAAGCACCATGAAGTGATTCGATACTACCCCCCGGAGGAATTCGTGGAAATCCGCACAGAGGCCAAGACCCTGGGTTTCACCCATGTCGAGTCAGGGCCTCTCGTCAGAAGCTCCTATCACGCACACCTCCATGTGGCGGATTCACCGTCATCGTGACCTGTGTCTACATCCCGCAATTCTGATGATTCGCCTGTCCTGGAAGTCCCTGGCCCGGCAACTGCTGGAGACCGTTTCCCATCACCATCTTCTGCAATATTTGGACAAGACTCTGAAGAACTTGAAGCAGCATCTGCGCCGGGTTGCCTCCTGAGGCCGGGGGCTGAATTCCGGTCGGAGTGAAGCCCGTCGCCGCGGGGAAAGGCTGTGCTCCGTAAGGCTGTGCTCCGCCCAAAGGAGTGGCTCCGCCGAAGGGCGCAGCCCCATAAGGATTTGCCTGTGGTAATTGATACGGGTTTATCGCTCCCATACCGCCGCCGCACATAACCAACACCTCCACTTTGAGTTTGACCTGCCGCTGAATGTCTCCATTTTAGCGGATGACACTCCGGGTGCAAGCAAAAACTCCTCAGCGGACGGTCCGCACGGCGCCTCTTATGTTAACAGAAAGAGCGGGAATTGTAAAGCTTTTGCTATTCGATCTCCAAGACGTTCTTCACGGTCACGGTCTCAGCGGATTCCGAACTTCAAGCACCGCCATCGGGCCATTGGGTGAATTCCGGATGGATTGCAGGACCCAGTGCTCGCCTCTCTCAAACCAGCCTACCTCCAGGTTGGGGGTCTGATCGTAAATTATGTAAGTGCTGTTGCTCGGATTCTGGCGCAGTGCAAGGTAGCCCTGCTCCGCCAGTTGCGCGCCCGAAATCGCACCATTTTCGGGCAGCTCGGAGAGCCTCTCTTTGAGCTCTTTGCTCGATATCTTCATATCGGCTGTTTCGATGGTTCCGTCCTTGTTCGTGTCCCTGAGCAGCAGCACATCGCCGCCATCCAGGAGCACGGGCGAATTCCGATTGATGAATTGGCCTGGATTCCCTGAATAGATGCTTCCTGCTATGCCTTCTCCGCCGTCATGAATATAGAGGTAGCCAAAACGACTGGAGAACTCGGTGAGGGGAAAAGTAATGGTGTTCGCCATTTTGATTCCTTCCTTTCGTGTCTTGCCCCTACCCGACTTCAGTCTAACAGAAGGTGCTCAGAAAAAGGTCAAGGAACGTCTTTGAAACCACTCTAAATCCTTGCGTTATCGTCTGCCATGTATCGGTACTCGCTCGACTCCCATCCCCCTCCCGCCTTCGGCGGGTGGGACCCAGTCGAGCTCCGTTCCCGGTGAGCCTCCCGACCCGCAAGTGGGTACCCCGCGGCGTCTACCCCTCCGCGCTGACATTGCTGCAATTTACAACGCGCAGAAGAATAGAAAACGCCAGGAAGACTTTCTGGATCAGCCTCTGACAGGACGTAACTATCGAAATGTGTCGAGCAGACATCCCAGGAAGTCTTTTATGTCTGTCAACTCGTGAGTCAGTATGTCGTAAAGAGTTCCGGTGTCGATATGATTGTACAGATGCACGATTCGGTTGCGGAACTGGCTCATCTTGATATAGACTTCGGTCTTGTCAGACGGAACGATGCCTGCTTCCGCGAGGATTTCCACGACTTCGGCGTTGGTGTCAGGGGTTCTCAGAGCGCGCGAGGCGATGACATAGCTGCCTATGTCCAGCAAAGCCTGGATCGAGGTTTGCATCCTGTGAAGTACGGAGTCACTGTTCCGGAAATCGGAACTGAAATCCTTGAAACTCTTAGATGCCAACTGCTCCAGTTTTTCCAGGTTATCGGTGATCACATCCAGTTTTCTTTGTACATCGCGAATGTTCATTGCTTCCCACACCTCTCAAGGAGGCCCTCTATGCGGTATCTTTCCATGAGACGCAGGGTCGGCTCAAAGTCGCAAAAGTAGGAGATGACCTTGGCGACAAAAGGGATTCGCACTGCAGGGTCCGCCTCATAAATGAGAATCCCTGTGCGCAGGATTGTATGCTGAAAAACCAGACCCTGGCCGTTCAAATCCATCAGATCCACTTTCTTGATTTCCAGTGCTTTTGCAATGCGATAAGCCAGATAGTCTTCCTCATGCACCAGTTGTCGCCCTGTTGGGGCGTTGTCATCAAGGAGTATGGCGATGTCTGTGTCGCTCGTGTGGCTGGTTTTCCCCGAGACCTGTGAGCCGAACAGGTATGCGGCAGCGATGTAAGGATAATCGCGAAGAATTCCTCTAAGCTTTTGAGCGTCAAGACGGTCCGAGGACATGGTTGGCTCTTCGTGGATCTGGCCTCGACCTCCTTCCAGGATTTGGAGCCCTGATCGTGTGCTGGATCAAGGTCAAATGTATATTCCCGCAAGTCCGCGCCTGCGGTGCCCGCTCCCGACCTCGTCTCCAGATCCATCGCCAAATCATTGACGTTATTTATGTCTCGACCCACTTAGCTTTGAAGGAGCGCATATCTTTCAGGATCTCGTGCATT
>JACPDT010000087.1:0-13147 GCA_016183865.1 Armatimonadota bacterium
CTTCCTTGCCCATGGATGAAATCTCCCTGTCCAGTGCCTCCGCCATGACCCGACGGAAATCATCGGGAAGCTCTACATTGGCCTCGCAACAGAGCCGTGCTACCGTCTCCGTGATGGCGGCGCATGAAATCTCCCTGACGCCGTTCTCCGCGCTCTTGTGGTGCTTGTGCGTCATTACCCTACCTTACTTATCATCTTGTCCACAAGTTCCTTCACGGATTTGGCGGAATTCTGAAGCTCCACGAGCTCCTTGGGATCCAGCTTTAATTCCAGGACCTTCTCCACTCCGGATGCGCCAAGTTTCGCTGGGACCCCCACATAGAGATCGCGGATGCCATATTCCCCTTCCAGATAACAGCAGCACGGAAGTACGCGCTTCTTGTCCAGCATGATGGAATCCACCATCTGCACGGCAGAGGCGGCAGGAGCATAAAAGGCGCTGCCTGTTTTGAGCAGGCCCACGATCTCTGCGCCGCCATTGCGGGTTCGATCCACCAGTCTGGCGATTGTCTGGTGATCCAGGAGCTCCGTGATCGGCACTCCCGCCACGGTCGTGAAGCGAGGAAGAGGCACCATGCTGTCTCCATGGCCGCCAAGCACCAGGGCCTGCACGTCCTCCACGGAAACATCAAGCTCCATGGCGATGAAGGTGCGGAATCTGGCGCTGTCCAGGACTCCTGCCATGCCCATGACCCGGTTCTTGGGAAACTTGGAGATATGAAAGGCCAGTTGAGTCATGGCATCCAGGGGATTGCTGATCATCACCATAATGGCCTTCGGAGATGTTCGAACGACTTCGGTAGTGACCTTTTTGATGATGTCCATGTTGGCGAAAAGCAGGTCATCCCTGGACATGCCCGGCTTTCGGGGAAGCCCTGATGTGACAACGACCACATCGGAGTCTTCATAGTTCTGTGTGCGTGTGAGGTGCGAATCATATCCCTCTATGGGGCCTGATTGCATGAGATCCAGGGCCTTCCCCTGGGGCATTCCTTCCACAATGTCGAGAAGAACGACATCCGCATAATGGCGTTCCGCAATTCGCTGAGCAACGGTTGCTCCCACATTTCCTGCACCGACTACTGTCACTTTTTTTCGCATGGCTTTACCTCCTGTCAGTTCTTGACTGCTACTTTCAGTTTCTCGATTACTGCATCCGCAACTTCCGATGTTTTGGCTGCGGTCGGATCGTCGGGCTTTGGCTTCATATCATAGGTCACGTGTTTCCCTTCAAGGATGACCGCAGCAAGAGCTTTTTCCAGACGGTCGGAAGCCTCCTCCTCTCCGACATGGCGGAGTAGAAGAACTCCCTCCGATATTGGCGCCCGGGGCCACACCCAGCCCGCCGACCAGACCGGCGCAGAGGTCGGAGATGATGTCTCCGTACAGGTTGGGAAGGACGAGCACATCGTAAAGCTCCGGCTTCTGAACAAGCTGCATGCACATGTTGTCTACAATCCGGTCTTCGAACTGAATGTCCGGGAACTGAGAAGCCGTTTCCCTGGCCACCTCTAGAAAGAGGCCGTCCGTAAACTTCATGATATTGGCCTTGTGCACCGCAGTGACTTTTTTCCGCCCATGCTTTCGGGCATATTCGAATGCAAACTTCACAATCCGGCGGGTGGCGCCCTCGGAAATCACCTTGAGACTCAGCCCGCCGTCTTTAGGGATCTTGAAACCTCCCACTTCCGCGAGGACTTCGCGGACTTTCTCCATTTCGGCGGTTCCCCTTTGGAACTCCATCCCTGCATAAAGGTCTTCCGTATTCTCTCTGACTATGATGAGATCGAGGTTCTGGAAGCGGGAACGAACACCCGAATAGCTCTTTGCGGGACGAAGGTTTACGAAAAGGTCCAGGGCCTTTCTCAACGCCACATTGACGCTCCTGAACCCTTTTCCGATAGGGGTGGAAATGGGGCCCTTGAAGGCAAGCTTGTTTGCCCTGATCGAATCCAGAACATGCGGGGGGAGTGGGGTCCCGTGCTGGGCGATCATCTTCTCTCCGGCTTCCTGGACATCCCACTGAAACCGAACTCCGGTGGCCTCCAGCACTCTGCGGGTGGCCTCCGTCACCTCTGGACCGATCCCGTCTCCCGGAATCAGGGTTACTTTGTACGTTTCAGGCATATTTATCTGGCTCCTTTTTGTGCCCGTTTTTCTGCTGTTTTGGCAAATCCCCGGGAAAGTTTCAAATTCGCAAGCCCCGCAGAAGCCGTAACAAGCCCCTGGGTAAGGTGCTCCTGGGGAAGGAAGAGACATTGAGAGCCATGGGAATCGCCGGGCTTGAAATGCCGGAGATATTCGGACATCTCCGATATCCCTTCCAGGAACTTTCCGGTCCCCTCCCGGTAATGCTCACGATAGATACCCACTGCCTCAGAGCTTTCGAAAAGAATTTCACTTTCGGCCCGCAGCCGGTCTTCCTCCACGTTTACGCGAAAAGTGTCCAGGATCTCATCAAAATCCTCATGAGTCAGAACCCCATCAAGGACACCGTCCACTGCATTCTGCAGCTTTGTGAGAACATCTTCATAAACCAGATTCAAAACTTATGCCACCCCCGCAGCGGAGAATTCACAACTGAGTTGCGGTTCCACGGTCAAGATCTTCCGAATCTCGGAAGGATGCTTGAGGGCGAGCTCGATCTCGTCAGGGAGCAAGGGTTTCTGATTGTGGGCATTCAGGTATTGAGTCAGCTCCAGGAGTCCCTGAACCTGCTTCTCATCAGAGGGAAGCTCTAATCCGAGCTTCCGGCAAACGTGCCTGAAACCCTTGATTCCCCCATATTCCCCTGTTGTAATGACTCTCCCTGTCTCCAAAGATTCGGGCATCCCCCGCCCAAGGATCTCATAGTCATAAAGCTCGTAATTGTGGCGGTCCTTGAGGGCGCCATCTGCATGGATTCCCGCCTCATGAGCGAAGGCGTTTTCTCCAACTCCCGGCTGGTTTATTGGACAGGGAAGGCCGAAGGCGTAGAAACAATATCCGGCCATCTTGTAAGCGACCTTAAGGTCCAGAGGGTCTCCAATGACGTATTGCCGGAGGCCGCTCCCATATTTGAAGGCAAGAATGCAGCTCAAGAGGTCCGCCTGGCCGGCCCGTTCCCCGAGTCCGTTCACGGTCGCGTTGATATACGCATCCACTCCGCCGTCCATGGCGCCCTTCGCTCCTGCCGTGGAATTGGCATTGGCCATTCCAAGGTCATTGTGGCAGTGAAGCTCCACCCCTATTCCCGATTTCTCAGCAAGGGTGCGAACCCGCTCATAGATGGAATGGGGAGACTCACAGCCCATGGTATCGCAATAGCGGAACCGATCCGCTCCCGCACTTGCAGCCCTTTGCGCGAACTCAATCAGGTATGCCAGGTCCGTTCTTGATGCATCTTCCGCGTTCACCCCAACCGTCCTGGCGCCGCCGTTCCTGGCCGCGAGAACGGTGTTTTCCATCTCTCTCAAGATCGCGTGGCGGTCCAGTTTCCCGAGAAACTTGTGCTGGATCATCTGATCCGAGGTGGAGATGGATATGTTGAAATCCCGGAGACCCAGCCGAAGGCCTGCCTCTATGTCCCGCACATTTGCGCGACACCATCCTTCAAGCGCCATTTTTCCGAATACGCCTTTTCTTTGCAGCTCCATCTGGGCGGTAATATAGTTCCACTCGTGGGAAAGGAAAGGAAACCCGATTTCGGACTGATGAACTCCAAGGCGGGCCAGATACCAGTTTATCACGGTTTTCTGGAACTTGGACATCTTGATCCTGGATGTCTGCACCCCATCCCTGTTCGTTACATCAATGAAATGAACTCTTGGCACGAATTGCCCCTACCTCATCGCAAATTTCTCGACCGTTTTTTGCACCCAATCTGTGGTCACGGACTTCGGGCGGATGATGGGATAACCCATCGCCCTTGCGATCACGCCTTGCGCGCAAACCCCCATGGCTCTGGAGACCCCGAAGAGTACCGTATAGTAGTCGAATTCGTGAATGCCGTAATGGTACAGTACCGAGCCCGATATGGCATCCACATTGGGCCAGGGATCCTTGATCTTCTTGACCTGTCTGAGAACATTCGGGACCGTCTCAAACACTCTTGCCACAGTCTGGAAAACCGGGTCATCGGAGCAATGTTTCTTGCCGAAGGCGAGAAAAGCGTCAAAACGTGGATCGGTAATGCGAAGCACGGCATGACCGTAACCTGGAACCACCCTCCCCGAGCTCAAGGTATCCCAGGCATATTTCTCAAGCTGCTCATGGGTCGGCACACCGCCGAAGGTTGCAAGGGTTTCCAGAATCCATGAGAGGCATTCTTGATTCGCCAGGCCGTGAAGAGGTCCGGCGAGGCCATTCAAGCCCGCGGAAAGGGCGTAGAAAAGATTGGACAGGGCGGAGCTTACGGTGGCCGTTGTCATGGCGCTCACATTTCCGCTCTCATGGTCGCTGTGCAGAACAAAATATAGCCTCATGAGTTTCGAAAAATCGCCGTCCGGATCCGGAGCTCCAAGCATGTGAACATAGTTTGCGCCCATGTCGAGGTTCGGATCGGGCGCAATGCGCGGTCCCTTGTCATACCTCAAGCGGTAGATCCCCGCAGCGATCTCCGGAAGCCTGGCGACTATGGTCATCGCATCCTCAAGCATGGGCTGCCAGTAGAGGTCTTTTTTGATGCCCCGATGGTAGGCTTTTATGAATTCGGATTCGCCTTCCATCACGAGAACGGCTGTGGACAGCATTGTCATGGGGTGGGAGTCACGGGGCATTGCGCCCAGCACATCCCAGACATGGGCAGGCACAGTGGCTCGCTTTCTGAAGTCGGACCTCAGGGCATCCAGGGCAGCCTTGTCCGGGAGCTCGGCGGTCAGGAGAAGGTAAAAAACCTCCTCAGGCAGGCATTCCGTAAGCTCCAGGATGGGACGCCCCCTGATAACCAGGCCCGTGTCCGCCTCAACGAGGGAAGTGTCGCAAACGAGACATTTGATCCCTCGCATACCGCCGTAAAGCTGCTCAACTGTCACTTCGCTGACGACCTTTTGGGCATTGTTTCTTACCAGTGTTTTCACCTGTTCCGCCAATGGCGGGATCTGTTCCGCAAGTCGCTCTTGTAGAGTCGTCATGGGACCTCCCTTGGAACCAGCTTGAGCTGAGATACTGGAAGCCTTGCCCCAGACGCTTTCAGAAGAGGCCGACGCGACCACCGACCGGCGCCGGGGGAACTCCATAGTGCATCGGGTCTTCGACAGCGCGAGGGTAAATCCCTTCCGACTAATACTGGTGCCTGCACCGAAGTAAAATCAGGATAATGAAAAAAAAAAAAAAAAAAAAAACGGGCCTTGCGGCCCATAAAATACAACAAGTATTATTACTTGCGCTCAACCTGAACGCACTGCCGAAAAGCAAAAGCCTGGAGCCTTCAGAATTCAGCGCCTCCCTTTAAGTTCCGGCTTTCCCGGGGGGCCCATCTCGACGTAATACACTGTGTGGGGCTCGGACCGTAAATCCTGTACTTGCGGCCGACCCTCGAAGGCGCTCTGGAGGTTCCTTGATCGCGCCCCAATACCTCAAGGCGCACATAGACAAGTCCGCCCCTGGATGACAATTGTCTCATGGCTTTGTAGGAAAGATCCACGACCCTGCCATGCACAAAAGGACCCCTGTCGTTCACTCTCACCACAACAGCCTGTCCGTTCGCGAGATTGACGACCCGCAATTTCGTGCCGAAGCGATAATAAGGGTGGGCGCAAGTCAAGGCATAAGGGTTCATGACAGCGCCGCTCGCAGTTCTCCTGCCCGCAAAGCCGTCACCCACCCCATAGTAGCTGGCCCAGCCTTGTTCCGCATTCACTCGGGAAGGAGCAAAGGAAAAGATGGATGTTGCCGTAAAGGCTGCTAATAGTATCAGGTGGATAAGTTTCATGTTCCACCTCCCTGTTCAGAATTTCGGATTTGAGATAAGAATCTGGCCATCCGCTTTGAGCTCCGGCCTTGTTTTGTCTCTGTTCGGCCGGAGTGGACCATGTTACTTCCAGACATATAAAAAAATCTCCTGCCTGAAGGCAGGAAACCAGGATGCCACAAGGGTTTAAGTGGCCCTCAGGCGCTCATCTCTTCGAAAGACTGGATTGAACCTTGACCTTCCGTAATCACTTGCACAAAAATCCGCACCAGGTTGGGGTCGAACTGCTTTCCGGCAGCCTCCTGAAGTCTCTTGATGGCCGTTTCCTTAGGGAGAGCCTTGCGATAGGGGCGGTCATTCGTCATGGCATCATAGGCATCGGCAATGGCCAGTATCCGGGGAAGCAAGGGGATTTCATCGCCCTTCAGGCCATCGGGATACCCTGTACCGTCGTATCTCTCATGATGAGATCGAATAATGGAACGGAGTCCCTGGGAGATGCGAAGAGTGCTGCAAATGTGTGAGCCGATCTCGCAGTGTTTTTTCATTTCCGCGTATTCGGTGGGGGTGAGGCTGTCGGGCTTGAGCAGGATCGCTTCTCGAATCCCGATTTTCCCCACATCATGCAGGATGCCCCCTTTCCGGAGATCCTCCTGATCATCCAGTGACAGCCCCAGGCGCTCTCCAAGCATTCTTGCCGATTCGCCGACACGTTCCGTGTGAGCTTCCGTGGTCCCGTCTTTTGCTTCGATGGCTTTGGCGAGGGTGTAAAGCACGTTCTCCGCCTTTTCAAGTCTCTCGTTCAACCACTTCACTCTTACCAGAGACCGGACTCTGGCCAGCAGCTCGACTCTGTTGAATGGCTTGGAAATGAAATCATCCGCCCCCTGGTCAAGGGCCTTGACCTTGTCCTCCAGCGAATCCAGAGCAGTGAGCATGATAATGGGGATGAGCCGGGTGTCCTCATCTTTTTTCAGGCGGCGGCAGACCTCGTATCCGTCTATGCCCGGCATCATGATGTCCAGGAGAATCAAATCGGGTGGTGAAATGGAAACAGCGCGCAACGCCTCGTCCCCGTCTCGGGCCTCGTCAACGAGGTATCCCTCGCTTTCCAGATGGACTCTGGCCACGCGCAAATTGACACGGCTATCGTCAACTATGAGTATCCTGGCCCGTCTCTCCACAATCATCCCCTTCTCGGTAAATTCAGAAAACCATGCTTAAGAACATGGACCCCTGCATTGTTCCATAAGTTCCTGTTGTTGCGATAACAATATTATGCCATGGAGAGATTTCAAAATCAATAGGGCTAAAGTCCAATATCGTAACTACTCAGGTAGTCAGGAGTCAGACTGCAGGAGTCAGAATGAGGACGTCAGCGACGAGATTTGAGGACCTGGTGGTGTGGCAAAAAGCCCACCAGTTTGTGCTTGCGGCCTACCGTTTTTCTCGCTACCGTTTTTCTCGGACATTTCCCCTCTTGAAGGAATAACGAATCCATGCTACAATATGCCGGTAGAGGTGATGGGCAGTGAAAAAAAGTCATCTTATATACCTTCTTCTTTTCCTTCTTCCGGCCTTCCCGGGCCGGGTTGCACAAGCCCAGGCGGAGAAAGTGGACAAGACCCCCTCCCCCTCGCGCATTGCAGAGGCAGAAAGTCTTTTCCAGAAAATCAATGATGCAAACAACGGGTTAAAGGACTATGTCACAAACCTGGATATCATGGTCAAGACCTTCGGCATAGGCCTGAACCTGAAGGGCGAACTCTATTACAAGGAGCCTGAGAAAGTAAAGCTGGTCCTCAAGAATGTCCCCGATTTTCTTTCCAAGCACAAGCATATTTTTGCAACGAAAACCATAACAGGGACGATGCGGAAGGGGTTCAACTCCCGGGTAATAGGGGCCGAATCCCTGAACGGAGCACCGTGCTGGGTCATGGAGATGATCCCGAAGAGGGAGGGGAGTATCTTATCCATACGCCTGTGGGCGCGGAAAAAGGATTCGGCTCTTCTGAAAATTCTCTATCATTACAGAGATGGCGGAGTGATCACCCTGAATCAGGACTTCCAGGCCGAAAAGGGGTTTCTTCTCCCGGGGCGTTCATACGCGGACATACGTTTCCCCAAGATACAAGGCACGATCGAGGCGACATATCGGGACTATCGAATCAACACGGGTCTATCCGATCAGATCTTCGAGACATCATAAGGAGGGACGCGATTCGTCGCATCCGTTCACTCACGCAGGGGCCGGCGCCTGGGAAGGCGTAAAGATGGCGCGTTCCGTCTCTTTGTCGAAAGCGTGGACATTGTACATGTCAATCACAACTTCCATGTCCTGCCCCACCTGTGTTTGCGTATGAGGGGCGACCCTTGCGATGAGAGAATTGTCTCCAATGGAAAGATAGAGATAGATTTCCGCGCCCATGGGCTCCATGACGTCAACGGCAGCTCTCAGCGTATTGCCGGGGATGGCCCCCTGTGCAAACATGCGATCATAGATGTGCTCCGGCCGTATGCCCAGCATCATCTCCCTGCCGCAGTATGACTCAAGCGCACTCTGGCGCTCAGGCGGAACGAGAAGTCGAAAGCCCTTTCCCTCCACAAAAATCTGAGAATCCACCTTGACGACTGCGGCAGGCACAAAATTCATGGAAGGACTGCCGATGAAGCCGGCCACATACTGATTCTCGGGATGCTCATACATGTGCAGAGGGGTGTCCACCTGCTGGATGATGCCGTTGTGCATCAAGACAATCCGATCACCCAGGGTCATCGCTTCGGTCTGGTCATGGGTCACATAAATCGTAGTGATTCCAAGGCGGCGATGCAGCTTCTGGAGCTCGGCACGCATCTGGACCCGTAGCTTTGCATCCAGGTTACTGAGGGGCTCATCCATGAGGAAGACTCTCGGCTCCCTGACGATCGCGCGCCCCATGGCCACTCGCTGCCTCTGCCCCCCTGAAAGCTCTTTCGGCTTTCGAGTGAGTAAGTTCTGAATGCCCAAAAGGGAGGCCGCTTCCTGCACGCGGCGCTGAATCTCTTCCCTGGGAAATCTTCTCAGGCGCAATCCAAAGGCCATGTTCTCAAAGACATTCATGTGGGGATAAAGGGCATAATTCTGAAAAACCATGGCAATGTCTCGATCCTTGGGAGAAACATCGTTTACCAGACGCTCTCCGATGAAGATCTTCCCTGAGCTGATTTCCTCCAGCCCTGCCACCATACGGAGGGTTGTTGTCTTACCGCAGCCGGAAGGGCCGACAAGAACCAGAAACTCGCGATCCTTGATCTCAAGGCTCACATCCTTGACGACATGATTGGCGCCTTTGGGATTCTTGTAAATCTTGTTCACCTGTTCCAGCGTCACAGAAGCCATAACGATACCCCTCAGAATTTTAGGTTCTATTTCCAGTTTCCAAAGAAAATCCCTGCTCCCGCAGAGAATCTTCCAGGATCCGTGCCGCAAAGGCTGCGCCATCGGCGGGCATGTCCTTTGCGGAAATCGGCTCCGCCATAAGCTTTTCCAGATAATCGCCGAAATCACCCCGCAGGAAAGCCTGAAGCGGAATATGCAGGGATGGTATGACACCCTGCAGTCCCTTGACGAGCACATCGTATTCGGGGAAAAGCCCCCTGGAAGTATAGAGCATTCGAGTCCGGTTCGCCACACATTCGGAGACGATCCCGTAACCCGGTTTTGTGATCACCACGTCGCAGGCGGCCACCAGGTCCTCATAGCGAAGGCCCTTCTCGCGCAGAAACGAGTTCGGGATAACCTTGACGCCGTTTCCGGACGGAAACTCGTAATCCGTGGCTATGAATCCATATTCCCGAAGGTGCGATAATTCCGCAAGGGCGAGCCCTGAAAAACCGATTCCACCGAAGGACAAGAGAATCCAGGGGCGTCCACCGTCCATGTCCAGGGTCTTCAGGGTCTCAGCCCTATGTTTCCTGGATTTCCTCGCCACAAGTGGAATGTCCACAATCTTCGGGAACACGGACAAATCCCCGTGAAATGGAAGGCGAAGGCACAATGCAGCCTTTGAGTAGGAGGACCGAATCTGGCGCAAAATGTCCTTATCCTGGAGACGATCTTGTATGTAGGCTTCGTAAATCCAGTCCCACGAAAAATTGGAAAAGGCGATACCGGGCATCCCTGAACGCTCCGCCACCTCGAAAGCCAGTGGTGGAATATCCGCGAAAATGAGAGCTGTACCGCTTCTCCGGGCAAACTCGGCTTCCTGACCGACAAGGAGGGAAACGTTGCGCGAGAATTCCCGATAAGCCTGAAGAGTGGCCGAAGGGGAAACGTGGAGTGAGTCCTCTTGAACCACTCCCACATCCGTTCGAAGGGGATGGATGTCCCAGGAAAGTGAAGCGGGAAGGCTCATGCGGAAAAGCCATTCAGGCGCAAGAGTCCTGATATGACAGTGGATACAGGAGGATAGCGCTTTCAAGACCTCCATGACCCGTGTCGCGTGGCCGAATCCGTGGCCGCTCACGTAAACCAGAATACTCGTTCTCACCTGGTTTGCCGGGCTTCAGGGATGGGAAGATCCGCTTCCCCCTCGACCCAGAGCAGGCCGGGTCTTATCTCGATCTTTGAGACACGGGTCGGCACGGAAAGCTTCGAAAGGTCGGCCACAGGATTGATCTTTGCCAGAAGGGCTTCAGCGAGAGGTTTCGGCAAAGAGACCCCGGCCACATCCATGCTGCGCGGCACAAAATAGAGAAGAACCTTGTCCTTCACTTCAATGCTTCCCGCGAGGCCTATGGGGGCTTGCACAGGGATCATGCCCAGGATCGGCGTCTTGAAAGAGGCCCTTAGACTTAGTTCCCTATCCCCAAGGGACAGCCTCGCTTCCGAAATCTCATGAGACCCCGAACTGCGACCCTGATCTCCTTTGAGAGGATGCTCTCTCTGATATTCCACCAGGTAATCATTGAGATCCCGCTCCAGAAATTGAGCCTGAAATGTGCATTTCTCCAGACTCTTGAGAGATTTC
Organism: Armatimonadota bacterium; assembly: GCA_016183865.1. Lineage (GTDB taxonomy): Bacteria > Vulcanimicrobiota > JACPDT01 > JACPDT01 > JACPDT01 > JACPDT01. The sequence goes on from JACPDT010000087.1 coordinate 10,900, forward strand.
CTTGGAAGATCCACCTCAATCCTGCTCAAATCCACCTGAAGGAAATCCACAATGGGGGAGCTCTTGGGGCGGACCCGTTTGCCGATGATCTGAATCTTCTCCGCCCTGCCCTTAAGCATATCCTGGACACCGCTGTCCAGCGTTACTTGATAGGAATCGGCAGGCCCGATGAGGTCGGGAAGCTTTTCTCTTATTTTTTCCGATGCGGTGGAACGGGCAATCTGCCCACACCCTGAAAACCGAATCAGCGCCAGGAGGGTAAAGCCAAGAGCGGCCAGGATCAGGAGCCTGTTTCTAAGCATTTTAGAAAAACATCCACGATTCCGGGGTCAAAATGAGTACCTCTTCCTTTTCGAATGATGTCCAGAGCCTCCTCTTTCGGGAGCCCCTTGCGGTAAGGGCGATCGGAAGTGAGGGCATCATAGACATCTGCTACGGCAATGATTCTTCCCTCCAGGGGGATCTCCTCTTCCTTCAGGCCATGCATGTAGCCTGTTCCATCATACCGCTCATGGTGGAAGAAGGCGCCCCAATACTTGGAAAGAAACTGACGATGCTCGAAAAGCTCAGGCAAGACTGAGATGTGCTGCATCATGTGGGCCACCTCGCCGCTTGTGAGTCTTCCATCCTTGTGGAGAACGGAATCCTCCACGGCGATCTTCCCGATATCGTGCATCCATGCCGCTTTTTCGATTTCAGAGGCTTTCTCGTCCCCAAGACCCATCGCCAGGGCGATCCCCCTGGCGTATGTGCCGACCTTCTTGGAATGGTCAAAGGTGTATTTGTCGCGGGATTCCAGGACTTTTGCCAGAAACACGATTGTCAGGATGCCCGCCTGCCTGCGTGTGGCGTAATGGGTGGCGGCGAAAATGGGTAGCAGCAAAATGAGCGCTAGTGGCTGCTCCTGCAGCAGGAAAGCCACTGCATATCCCAGAGGCGCCAGAATAAGGCTTGAGAGAAACAGACTGCGTGAGCCGCTCCTCCACACAATAGCAAATGGAACCCCGTAGTCCATCTGGACGCCGAAAGAGGAAAGGAACAGATTTGAGATGTTTACGGCTGCGGAGCAAACAAGAAACAACCCGACCGAGAAGCCGGAAGTAAACGATTGTGGAGAGAACAAACCCCACAGCAATCCGCCGATTCCCGTCGAGACTATAACAACACAAACGTTTGCCGCGATCCTCAAGTGCGGAACTCTTCTCCGAAGAAGGTTGGACCGAATTTGCTCCCTGAACACCAGCAACGGAACTTGTAAAAAAGGAGAGGGTGGGGCAAGAGGTCCTGAAACTACAGCCAGGTTGAGACGTGGCTGAGTCAAGTACAGAACATACATGAAAACAATCGCACTCGCGGCAGAAGCCACTGTCGCAGCCAAAGGGCCGAGAATCAGGAGGCAAGCAAAGTACACGGCCATACCCAGATGCAAATCATGTTTGTTCGGCAATTGAATCGAAAAAAACCAGGAGAAAAGCGTCAGCAGAAAAAAAGAAAAAATCCCCCACAGCGGGGGAATCGTGTTTCCGACCAACCTCTGTTCCAGGATCAGGACACATAGAGACCCGATTCCCAAGAGCGCCACGTATATCTCAAGAACTAGTCCCCGATCTTTTTTCACACCCTTTGCGATTGCTTCACGCTTTCGCTATTACCTCCACCACCAAAACGGCCCGCCGCTGCCGTGAATTTTATTGTCCATCATTTCGCCGGGGTTGTCTTCGTGTTCCTGGATGGCGGCGAACTTCTCCGGCATCTTGGTTCGAATATGTTCCGCAAGGTTCTGCAAAACAGAATCCTGGAACTTGTCTCCATGGTAAGCCATGTAGCTGTATGCAAAATCCTCAATTCGCTCCGAAATCTGCGGATTCAGGAAAGGCGGCTGCCCCCAGGGGCCTGTCTTGTCTGCCGTAATTCCATAAGCGAAATCCACGGCATGGCCCAGCTCTTCGAGGAATACCGCTGTCCCGATGGGTGAAGCGAACTGACTTCGGATCAGAACGATCTGTCCCCTGTTCTTGGGGTCAGAGGGATCCATGCCGCTCATCTCGACAGATGTATTTCTCACCTGTACCTTATTGTCTCCTTCGACAAAGGTAGCCAGGTTCTCATCCGCCATGGCCACGAATTGAATGGCATCCCGGTCCGCCCTGGGGAGCTTGCTCAGAATGTCGTCCAGCTTCTCCCGTTCCTCCGGAGTAGCCCCAAGAATGCGGACACCGGAGCGACCGACCTGAGAAAGACTCTCATC
>JACPDT010000087.1:13182-27719 GCA_016183865.1 Armatimonadota bacterium
GTTTCCAGTAAGCCTTGGCGGATTCGGGCCATTTGTTGACCTCAAACCCGCTCTCCATTCTGGAGATCGTGGTTACGGTTCCATTCGGATTTTGATAGATCTCGTGCTTCGAGTCCACCTGGATCTTCTCAGGCCTCGGCTTTTTCTCCACTTCCTTCGGCGCCGGGGCCGGCATCAAGACATCGTTGCCATAAGGGCGAACAGGACGGACAGGTTTTTCGCCGTGGTGCGGCCGGACCGCAGAAGCAGTCCGCAAGCATGTCAACAATTCATCGCTCAGCACGGTTTGATCGTTTTCGGGAGTCTTTACGCTTTCTACGAGGTCGCCCTGCCCCACGTGAGCAGCGGACTTTACTGCATTGACGGCAAACAGGGAATCAGAAACATTGCCGGAACCGGTTCCGATGGTGGACATAGAATCTCCCTCCTGCTTCGATTGGAAAGTATCGAGAACCTTCCAAATTCTCTTTGACCATCTTACATTATGCCACAGGAAAGGGGAAAAAGCAATCCAGAAATGTTAACTTCTCGCAGGGTTCCTGCTCGCCGCAGCGAGCTCGGCTCTCAGCATCTCCAAATAGCTTCGTCTCATCTGTTCCACGGTCGTCCGTATGACCGCGTCAATGTAAAGATTAAAAGAGAATCCGCTCCCTGGAACCGCGTACCCCACCTTGTAAGAGTAAGCCCCGGCCACCCGAAAGTACTCCTCCGCCTCTGGAACCTGAACAAGAGACTTGTACATGTTGGGCTTAGCAAATCCACAGCAGGGCATCTCCGTGTCCTTCTGAACATAGGTGCCGTAGATCCTGCAGGCAAATGGGCGCACCTCATGAATGCTGCACCCGTTCGAATAAAAAGGACAGCCCCAATATGGGAAGGCTGCCCTCTTGTCCGGCGCATTTCTGCTGGAAACGAACTCGTAATCCGCGGAACGGCCCTCTCTGCGAAGGTAGGCCAGAATGTATTCAAACTCAATCTCGTACAGGTCCACAAGAAGAACTCTGCAACACGTCCCCTGCCGCTTGCAGAGCCGATTCAAAGGCAGCCGGGACTCCAGGTCGGCATAGAACTGTCTCAGGCGCTCGAAATGCTCCTCCATACCCACAAATTTTCAAGAAAAGATGCTCATATCCTTGTGAGATCGGGAAGAATCAAGCCGCACTGCCCCAGTACGCATCGGTCAAGTATCGCTTATACCGCGGATAATCATCCACATCCCTGTGTGAGAAATGAATCCACGCGCCGTCCCCATTCGACTCGATGCGGGCCACCTGGCCATGAATCAAGACAGGAATCCCGAGTCCGGGCAGAGCCAGGCTCAAAACCAGGGTCTCTCCGTCCGTCAATCCGGAACAGCTCTCAAGATACAGCCCCTTATCCCAAAGAATCGTGGCAAGTGTAGAGTGCCCCCCATTCTCGCGAAGGGTGGAATAGTGGGCGTGGAGACCGTCTTTCAGACAGACCTGGTACATCAGCTCAACCCCTCTCTTTCCGGATTCACTGTGGCTACAATATGATAGACGGCAAATTCCGTATTTCTCCCATAGTTCTTTCGAACGATTGACAAGGATCGGCGGAGGTGAGATTTTCGGCGAGGACTCTGCGGGTGTTTCGCGAACATAGTCGGTGTATGGAGACCTTCGAGCTTGAAGAGCGGGTAAAAAAACTTACAAGAATCGGCATTGCTCTTTCCAGTGAGCGTAACCTTGACAAGCTCCTGGAACTGATTGTGGATTCCGCCAGGGAATTCACGGACGCTGATGCCGGGACCCTCTATATTGCGGAACCGGAGAAACAGAGCCTCAGATGGGAGATTCTTTACAACGATACTCTCAAGACCAGGCAGGGCGGAACCACCGGCATCCCCATATGTCTCACCCCCGTACCGCTCATCAAGGATCATGAACCCAACTGCGCAAATGTTTCCGCTTATGTTGCCAACACGGGCCGTATAGTCAACATTCCCGATATCTGCGAGGCGGATGGATTCGATTTCACCGGTCCCCGACGGTACGATGAAGTGACCGGCTACAAGTCAAAGTCCATGCTGGTTCTTCCCATGAAGAATCACGAAGATGACATCATCGGTGTTCTTCAACTTCTCAATGCGAAGGATCAGAATACCGGTGAAATCATAGCCTTTGATCCCGAACTCGTAGATCTGACAACTGCCCTCGCCTCCCAGGCCGCGGTAGCGATCACGAACGCCCGCCTGATCCAGGAGCTTCAGAATCTCTTTGACGCCTTCATCAAGGCCATTGCCGCGGCCATGGACGAGAAATCGCGGTACACCGGCGGACACATCCGCCGTGTTGCCGAGCTGACCATGAAGATCGCCGAAAAGGTCAATGAAGCCGATTACGGTCCTTATGCAGATGTCCGCCTTACACCCGATCAGATGAACGAGCTCCGGATGGCCGCGTGGATGCACGATATCGGGAAGATCACAACCCCGGAGCACATAGTTGACAAAGCTACGAAGCTCGAAACGATCTTTGACCGGATCGAGCTCATCAGGGCTCGTTTTGAGACAATCAAGGAGTCCTTCCGCAAGGAGGCTCTTGAACGCAAATTCAGCCTGTCATCCGTGGGCATCACCGACCGCCAACAGCTTCAGGCCATTGATGATCATTTGGCGGAGAAGCTGGCCGAGGCTGACGAGGAATTCAACTTCCTCATCACCATCAACACCGGCGGGGAGTTCATGGATGATGCAAAAATAGAACAACTGGCGGCGATCGCTGGGAAGACCTATTGCGTGGATGGCGAGGAGCGATCCTATCTTTCCGAGAATGAAGTCTACAACCTGTCCATCCGAAAGGGGACCCTCAGCGTGGAGGAGCGGCGGAAAATGAACGATCATGCCGCAATGACGGTAAGGATGCTTTCCCAATTGCCCTTCCCCAAGAAATTGAAGGGCGTCTCGGAGTATGCGGGAGCACATCATGAGCAGCTCAACGGCAAGGGTTATCCCCTTGGTCTGGCCGGAGAACAGATCCCGCTGCAGGCCCGCATTTTGGCGATTGCCGACATCTTTGAGGCATTGACCGCCAGTGATCGCCCGTATAAAAAGCCGATAAAGCTCGCCGAAACCGTAAAAATCCTCAAGAACATGGTCAAAGAAGGTCATCTGGATGGTGACCTTGTGGAGATTTTCCTTAAAGAAGACATCCCAATGGATTGTGAGAACCCCGAGTCGAAACCGGGAGCATTCCCAAAAAGATGCAACGCGGGGTAGGATCAAGATGGACGGTTTGATTAGGGGTAGATTTTTGCAGGGTTTGCCGGCAGGATAGCGAGAAGCCTCCTGTATGTTGAATCACAGTGAGTGACAGGCATTTGATTTACTGCGCATTTGCGCAGGGTTTCATCTTCTGAGATATGTCAAAATTGCGTCGCGGAACCTATCAAAATCCCCCAGATGTTTTCTCAGAATTCCAATCACTATCTCAGCATTTACTTCTTCATACTGATGCACGACTATGTTTCTGAACTTTTCCATCCTCTCCATGGCGGAAAAGAGCTCTGAATCCAGAATATGGCCATCGAAGAGGATCTTGAAGGTGTCAGAATAGCTCGTCGGCGCTCTCATCCCGCTGCCCGAAATAATGTGATTCGCCACATCAACGCAGGACTCGATCATAATCTGCATGGTTCGTTCGACAATGCGCTGAGTCTTCCAGTCAGACGTGTAGTCTCCAAGAGCAACACCGGAGAACTCACTTATCTGTCCCTTACAGGTTTCGAGCTCGGATATCTTTCTTAGAACAAGCGTGATGTCCACCAATGCCGTATCTCCTTGCGAAGAAGACTTCTTCCTTTACTTTGAAATCAAGGAATTCTCTCAAAATACGCGATTCATAAAGATGACGCCTGAGAGGTTCTTTGTCTACAAGGATTCGCTTTTTCTGTAGAATCCTTCCTGCAAGGCTGAGAGGCGCGTTGTTGAGTATGACAAGATCCAGTTCGCCTGTTCCCAGAGAATCGGCAAGTCTGATGAAAAGTCGAATTTTGTAATCAGCGAGATTGATTGTATTTTCCAAAAAAACCGAGATGTCTATGTCGGAGAGAGGCTTAGCTTTGCCCCCGGAGAGACCACCGAAGACGTATGCAAAGACAACATTGTCATCCCGAGCAAGAACCCTTTCTGCCTCGGAAATACTGAAGTCAATGTTTTCCGGTAATCTTTCAAGTCTTATCATGACTGCTAATTCTCCCTGTTCCAAAGAAATTATACCACTGTTATGAAATATATGCAATTTCCTTCTATTTTCCTGACCGCTGCCGATGTGCTGACCCGTCTGAAGGTCCCAAAATTTCACAGGCTATTCTTGATTTTGAGCACTCCTTGAGCATTTGATGACAGGTGTTTGAGACCGTGGAGTGAAATTCACGACAGCCTACAATGGAGGGGGAGACATTATGGATCCGATTCGCTTCATTCAGAACACCACTTATAGTCTCCGCTCTCTTGCCGGAGAAAATACGATCGGTCTGAATGACGCTTCTCCCGAGGGGACGGACGAAATCCGGTTGTCTACTGAGGCTCTTTCCCACCTTGACCGGATTCCGGACGGCGAAGAGGATGACCCGGGCGATAAGCCGCCCCGTGACATTCTGGGACAAGATCCCGAAAGCTACTACTTGTCTCAATTGCCGTCCGAATACAATCCAAACGAAGACCAGACAGATCTCAACAACAACTGTGGACCTGCCGCCCTGGCAATGGCGCTGAAAGCTTTCGGCCTGGCGCCTTCCGGCCTCAGGAATAAGGCGGACACAAATGAATTCATTGAAAAGACGCGGGCGGCCATGGGGGCCAGTGCGGATGAAACGACCACCACAACCGCGACTCAGATTCTGAATGGCGCCCTGGCTTCGGGATTGAATGCGAGAAGAATTGACGACATAAAACTCGATGATATTGATTCTGCGTTGGCGAACAGCGAAATGGTCATTTTGAGAGGTGTCCCGTCTGCAGGCAAATTCGAATGGGACCGGTTCAGCGGCAACCACTTCCTGCTGGTCACGGGCAAAACGGTCCGCGACGGGCAGACTTACTACATGGTGAGCGATTCTTATGCATCTTATGACTCCAAAACCCGGACCCGTGATTTTGGGCCCCATCTCGTAACTCCGGAACAATTGGAGGGTTATGTCAACGGGCTTTCCAAGGATAAGATCGGTATAGCTGTTTCCAAACCGAAACCCCAGCCCCTGCAGGAAGACCCCCTGGATCGCAATCAGAGGCGGCGCTGAATCGAGTGACCTCATAATACATACGATGGCGGCGAAGGGCACGGCGGTTATGTGCGCGGCGGCAGGCTTCCCACGGCTCGGGTACCGACGGAGGGCTGCCTACCTTCTCAAGGTTGCGGATGGCGTTTTCCCATTTCCATTATAGAGCACCCATCGAGAATATCCAGCCTGGTCACGGAAGTGGAACAGGCCCGAGGAAGAATGCAATAGAGATTCAGTCGTTTTCCTGATTCTCGAAGTTTTTGAACCATGACGGGCAGGTGGGCCTCACCCATGACAATCACGCAATTTGCTTTCTTGATCCGCCCTTTCCTGAAGAGCTTTTCTGGAGCCTCCAGGGACTCCCTGGCGGTTATGGCTGACCTGAGATCATTCAGCCGGTCCTGTTCATCGTGGACACGCATAGAGACTTCCGACCATTGCTTATACCTATCTTGCCGGATTCTGCCACGTGGCAGGAACCTGGCGGTGGCCTCGAACAGTTCCCTGTTCAGCTCCCCGTGTTTCTTCAATTCAGCCTGATCATTGACCCCCCATGTCAGAACTCGCTCTGGATTGAACATCTCAAAGACTACGTAAGCCGGTTCTTTCAGATTTGCTTCAAAAAACCGAATGGCATAGGGATCTCTCTGCAGACCGCTTCTCGTCCCAACAACACCACTTGGAGACATCCCCCTTTTTGTCGGGTCTAAGGAGAATTCTCCGGCCGGCAAACCTTCCCCGATCGCAAGTCCCACCTTCTCTTCTTTCCAAAGAGCTTCCATAATTCGGTAAATCTGGGTCTGTATGAGCGGAAGATTCGTCTTTTGCGCCGTCGTATCCACCGGGCCATGAGGTCCAGTGGCGCGATTGTAATGCTCCTGTCCGATGATGAAGATGTCCTGCTGAGCCCCCCAGCTCCTTTTCCAGTAAACCATATTGCCATACGGTTCAATGCGCTTTTTTAAGGCATGGGGAACAAACCAGTAGTGATGTACAGAGATGATCGCAAACATGGCCAGGGTGAGACATGATCCCATAATCAACCTGCCCGGCCATTTGAGCCCCGCAGAGAAAGGCTTACTCGCCGTCCCGAGAGCGGGGTTTCTTGAGAGATGTTTCTTTCGTTTGCTCATCTGCTAACTGCCTTATTAAGCTTACTTACCCAGCTCGCCCATTGTGCTCAAGTGCTCAATCAACCCTCTTGGCGAAATCGCTTCTGAAATGTCCGGAAAATGTCGCAAATTTCCAGTCACTAAATAGGCTGCTTTTCCGGCTCTAGCTGCCTCCGCAAACACGACATCATCCGGATCCGGCAACTCCAGACTGAGCGGCAAGAGGGCGACCCGGGCGCCGACGCGCTCCAAAAGAGCCAAAACACTCTTCACGTCTTCCCTGCGAATTCCAAGTTCCTTCTCACGCAAAACCGACCGATATTCAGACAGAATCCTATCGTCAATCAAGATCTCCAGATCCCCTTCAAGAATCAAATCCAGAATCTGTCCTGGCGGCCCCTTCGGATTCAGCAGTCCGGAAACCAGGACGTTTGTATCCGCAACGATCCTCATCGCTTCCGCTTACTTCTGGCCTTATGAACTATCTTGTCAATCTCCTCATGGGACAACTGATCCAGACCCAGCCTTTGAGCCCGTTCGCGAACGCGAGATACGGCTACTTTGGCCTGAACACGTCGCCATTCTGTCAGGAGCTGTTCTAAGTGGAGCTCATCTGTTTCAACCATCAAGGCAAAAGGTTTCCCCCGAGAGGTCAGGATCAATTCCTTGCCCTTTTTCAACGATTGCCAAACAGCGCCAGGCCTTATGCGAAGATCCCTTACGCTAACAAATTGCATTTCAGTTCACCCCTCATATCCTACGAATATCCTACAATATTTCGAAAAATAAGTCAACCGTTGGAGGGTAACCTGAATCCAATGCCAATGCGTTCCATCCCGAAAACTCTTCGACCAAACGATGAAGGTCTTTTCGCAGGAATAAGAATTGCACCTTTTTTAGCGATCATGAACTTGACAAAATGTCGCTATATTTTGTAAAATATACTTAACATGTATATCCATCGAGTTGCTGAAAAAATCATCCATACACTTCTTGACGGTCCAAAAGTCATTATTGTCCTTGGAGCCCGCCAGGTTGGGAAAACCACTTTAATTGAACATATCTTACGAAAGAAAAACAGCCTAATCCTTAATTTTGACATTGAGGTGGATAAATCCAGAGTCTCGGCCGCAAGCAGTTTGCCGCCTCTTGAAGGAATGCTTGCGCTGGGCAATCCTTCAATTCTTGTCATAGATGAAGCACAGCGTCTGCCGGAAGCAGGGAAAACTGTCAAGGGATGGTACGATGCCCGTGTTCCGGCAAAAATAATCCTTCTTGGATCTTCCAGTCTCAATCTTCTTGATCAAGCGGCGGAAAGCCTGACTGGCAGAAATGAAAAGGTATATTTGCCTCCTCTTACTTTTGAAGAAGTAATTCGCAGCCGGACCTGGCATTCGCCCAGGTTCACTTCCGAGATACTTAAGAAGAATTTTTCAAACCAGATTCAATCAATACTTCTGCAACTGATAGTATATGGTAGTTATCCAGAGACTATCCTGACAAGCAATAAGGAACGGTATCTCATAAATCTTGCATCGGATTATTTACTCAAGGACATTCTTCAGTCAAGTCTCGTCAAATCACCGGAATTGGTTAAAAAACTCCTGATGCTTGTCGCATATCAAGCGGGTTCCGAAGTTTCCATAAATGAATTGGCATCAAATTTACAGATTAGCCGCCAGACTGTTGAAAGATATCTTGAACTTTTGGAACGGACTTTTGTAATTTTTCGCCTCCCGGCTTTTAGTAAAAATCAACGCAAGGAAATTGTCAAAAGCACAAAGATCTTTTTTTGGGATAACGGTGTGAGAAATGCTCTACTCAAAGAGTTTTCTCTTTCTCCATACCGTGGCGATATCGGTTCTTTGTGGGAAAATTGGGTGATTGCTGAGTTTGCAAAGCGTAACCTTCTGGAAGATCAGCGACACAATCTTTACTTCTGGCGGACAAGAGATGGAAGTGAAGTAAATTTGGTGATCAAAACAGGTACGGCATTAATGTTGATCTAATTACCAGAGATGAAGTTGTTGAGTTTCTTCTTTAGAGGCTTCCCCCTTCGAAAGACTGACCGCCCGAGAAATCGAGATATGATTGGTCTTCCCTCACGGCGCGGGCCTGTCCCTGTGCCCCTCCGCCGGAATTGGAGGCGCAATGCTCATACACAAATGGACCGAGTGGCCGGATAGAAGCTATTTTCTTTCACAGTCTGTGTCCTCACCTTGATTGTGGGGGCGAGGGTTGCCCTTTCTGTGAATTGATCCGGACATAGCTCCAAAGGGCGACGTTTCGTTTCGTAGACACGCCCTGCTTCCCTAAAAAACACTATCATCATCGCCCTCAGATCTTTTCATGCCTTCTTGACGGCAATAAACTCGTAATGTCTAATATACATTAGAGGTGAGTCCCTTGAAGAGAACACAAATATATTTGTCAAACAACGAGTGGCAGCTCCTGCGGATATTGAGCCAAGAAAAGAAAGTCCCTGTGGCACAACTTGTCCGGGAGGCTGTTGACAAAGTCTATGCAGGAAAAAGTGCAGAAAGCTTTCGGGATGCACTGGGTGCTGTGGCTGGAATCTGGAAGAAAAGACGTGATTTGGGAAGGACATGCGACTATCTGAGGAAGCTCAGGGAGGACGGGCGATTGGAAGGTTTTCACGGAGATGAGTGACTTCCTTCTTGATACTGATGTGCTTATTGAAGCATTGAGAGGCAACTCGCGAGTTCTGAAGTCTCTTGAGAACTTGTTCGATGAAGGGCACGTCTTTCTTTACTCGCCTATAACGACAGCAGAAGTTGTTCAGAGAATGCGCAGGGGGCGAGGAGGAAAAAACCTACCGCCTCTTTCAAACCATGCAATGCATCCCCGTAGATGACGAGATAGGGAAGATCGCAGGACTTTACCTGAATAGGTTCCGCAAGAGCCATGGCTTGCAGCTTGGTGATTCGCTGCTCGCAGCCACTGCCAGATTCACAAAAGCCTCTTTTTACACATTGAACGTAAGACATTATCCTATGGGTGACATTGCAATAAGGAAAGACAGGGAAGACCAGCCGTAATCGCTTACGGGTTTTTCGCATAGTTCTTTCGACGATTGCCAGAGGCCATTTTCTTCCACCGAAACCCATCGGGTCTTCCGAGGGGGGATGAGATGTCAGTTATCGGGCTCCACCTTAAGAACACGCATTCTTCGCTCCTCGTCCTTAAGGCCGTTTATCCGGTAAACCATCACGGATTGTTTTTTTCCCTTTAAGCTGACTTTCCTCAGAGGGGCAGCCCACACCTCATTTATTATTTCTTTGTAGGTGGACTCAGCCACCAGAACAGGGCTGCTCAGTTCCACGGAAAGCCCCTGAAGCCTTGCCGCAGTGTTGGCTACGTCCCCAATAGCCGTATATTGCTTTCGCACCGCTCCGCCCACCATGCCCAGACTGATGGATCCTGTGCAGATCCCTACCCCCATTTCAAAGCAGGGCTTTCCTTCCAGGATCCACTGCTCCCGAAGACGATCCAGTTCCATCTGCATCTCAACAGCCGCACGGACCGCTTGCAAGGCATGGCTGTCGCTTGTCTGAGGAGCGCCGAAAATGACCATTTCCGCATCCCCTTGATAGTCCAATGCAATCCCGCCGTGTTTTGCAAAAATGGCTTCCATGGCCCTGTGGTATGTGTCCACAACCGCCATCATTTCCGAGGCGGTGAGCTGCTCGGACAATGCAGTGAATCCGCGGATATCGCAGAAAAGGACCGATGCGTGATATTCCTTTGTGAGCAGATCTTCCGTTTTCGCGGAAAGGAGATGTTCTGCCACCTGGTGCGGAAGAAACTGGCGGAAGGCTGCCGGCGCGCCTTCCGTGAATCTCCGCCGAGAACGTGCGCCATATGGTTGCGCAAAGGAAGGTCAGAGTGATCGCCAGAAGGAGTCCTACCGGCGAAAGAACGCCTCCACAAAAAATCAGAAGACCGGCAGATGCTCCCCATATCGCTGTTGCTGTCGCGAGGAGGAGCAAGACTGCTTTGAAAAGCGGCAACCTGAGAAAGGCCACCCCGAGCGAAACCCCGGTCAGCACCAGAAGAAGCGATGCCGTCCATCCGGGGAGAAGGGGCCGGAAAAACTGTCTGGCTAAGATTTGAGCCAGGAATTGGATATGTAGAAACACACCCGGAACAGTCCCGAGCACCGGAAGGGTCACGGTATCGCGAATCCCTTCCGCTGTGGCGGCAACAAAGATGATTTTGTCCCGAAAGTATTCCGCTGCTTCCCCTTTCGAAAAACCGAGGGCGCGAGAAATCGAGATATGATTGATCTCTCCCGGGTAGAAGCCGATTCCAAGCCCAGCCTGTCCGCCCGGTTCCATGGGAATTCGAAGAGGCCCCAGACAGTATTTTCCCAAAACGCACTCAGAGGGGTCGGAAAGGGGATAGTCAAAAAGACCGTGGGCCACAACAATTCCGAGACTGGGGAGCGACTTGTTTTCATTGAGACGGAAAAGGGATGCTTTTCGCACAGTCCCATCCGGATCCGGGACGACGTCGGCAAAACCCAGTTTTTCTCGGGCCGCCTTGCGGAAAGGCTCATAAGGGAAGATGGGTTGAAATACCGCCGTTTCTCTTGAGACATCCCGCCACGTAGGCTCTCCGGCCCTCCCTTGGACCGTGTGGTGAAAAGCCAGATAACGATTGGTCTTGCGGGAAAGGGCTTTCGCAAATACGCGGTCAGATTCCGGATTAGAGGGCTCTGAAAAGATCAGATCAAACACTACAACCCTGGCGTCGCCCGAATCCAGAACATCCAAAAGGCGGGCATATTCTTTTCGGTCAAGCGGCCATTTCTTCTCGTCCTGGATACTGGCTTCATCTATTTCCACAAGCACAAATCGCGGAGTTACCTCACGGTATGCAGCCTGTCCCACGCGCAACCTGGCCGCCACGGCCCAATCCCACCACACTCGCTCCAGAAAACCGGAAAAGGGAAGCAAGAAAAGAGCCAGGACCCCGCCGAGAATGCCGGGAAAAACAATGAGGATCCTTTGCAAAAATACCTTCAAAATCTACTCTCCAGCCTGAGTGTGCTCTGAGTTCCATGCCAGTTACCTTGAGGCAGGGTTCTGTTCTGGAAAGTGAACCACCGAAAAGAGATTTCCGCAGAAGCGGCAGGACTGAGAGCATACCTTGCCCCGAGGGAGGGCGTCCATTGGATCATATCCAGGCTTCCGATTCCTGCATCCCCGCGATAATGTATCTGCTGGTACCCCCCAAAGACTTTCCAGGTTTCTTCAGGGCTCCACTCCAACCGGAGGATTCCATTGTCCTGTATGAGGCTCATTCGATCAGCCCTGAGTGCGCTTTCGCGAACAATCTCATAATGTAGAAGGCTTGTCGAAAGCACGACAGCACTGGAGAGAGAATGGGTCCAGATCAAGCCTGAGCTCTCGATTTTCCCCACGGAATCGGACGCAACCATCGCGGGGAAAAGGGATTCCACCATCCCTGGTCGGGTGATATTTTGCGCTGTGGACGGGTCTTTCTGAGTGAGGGACTCCACGGTACCACGGATTTCCCCTTTTCGAGTAGGGTAAGTCACATTCAGGCGGATTCCCTGCCGATTATTGGGGAATTCCCGACTGTCGTGCAACTGGTAGTAATTGGCATAATAAGTGGAATAGGGAACAAGGACAGGAATATTGGGCGGCACAGGATAAGGGAGAAGAAAGGGGTCATAAGCGGCATCCACGGAAAGAAACTGCACCCCCCACTGGAAGTCCCCCGCTTGTCCCGAGAGAGTTCCCCGCAAGAGGCGCCCTTCTGCCCGGTCATCATACATCCACCCTGACCGGTCCGGGACATATCGGCTGGCGCCGAATTCCACTCGTAATGACAGCTTGGGAGAAAGGGTATGGTTCCATTCCAGTCCCCAGAGGTCCTCTTCCTGAGGGCCTGCACCGGCTTGAAGTCCACCCTTTCCCTGCCAGGGGTTCCCGGGAAGGGGAATCTGTCCCTGTGCCCCTCCGCCGGAATTGGAGGCGCGAATAAAAGCCAGTCCCAGGGACCCTTTCGGCAGATAGCCGGTTGCCTGAAACCCTGCAAGACGCGCTGAATAGGGGCTCCCTTGAGCCAGACGGGCCGCCACAACTTCCACCGTCACTGGAATCTTTCCGGAAATGGTTCCCACCAGATCTAAACCTCCAAGGGGAAGTTGCTGGGGTCCGGAGGCGATAGGGTTCGGCTCTCCCTGGAGAAGATGCCCTTTTATAGTCTTGGGAAGAAAGGCGCCTGCAAAGAAAGCTGTATTGGAGGGCCCATGGCTCACCCACACATTGTCAATTCCTGCTCCGTTACCGGCGGCAAAGCCTGCAAAAGGATTCTGGAAATAAGGGGGAGTGACCCCCCAGTAGGTGGCTACCGCCAGAGAACCCACCTGTCCTGTTGCCGTGAATTCGACCCCACCATCCATCCCCTCTGCGAGCCGTCCCCGAACACCTAAACGGGCTACTCCTGTCAGTACACTTCCTTTTGCCAGAAGTCGCCCTGTGGTGAAATCGAGGGCAGGGTTGGAGGGAGCGCCCAGAGACGAGTCTTCCCCGACCACATCCTGATTCACTCCCGCGATCTGGAGGCTCCCATAAGTACGCACTCTTTCCGCTTCTGTGACAATGAGATCCCATCGCGCCAACATCTCTTCCCATTTCCGAAGATCCGGCTCCACCGACCGAAGCTCAATTCTGTACTGCTGCAGCAACCCCTTCAGAACTTCGAGATCCTGAGCGGTCAGAGCATTCTCCAGGGAAGGAGCGGGCATTGCTTCGAGCCGTTTTAGGACCCTGGCGAGAAGTTCAGCCATTTGGTATCTGGTAGTCTGTCTTTCACCAAGGAAACCACCATCATATCCCTCCAAGAGCCCCCTGTCTGAGAGGTACCGCACGGCCTGCTTCGCCCAGTGGGTTCCCGGGACATCATCCAGGGGGGCGCACAGGACGATCTGGGTCCAAAACAACACCAGGAAGAAAGAGGCGATGGATATTCGCACCACTCTCATCTGATAATCACCTGGATGCCTCCTGTTGGGGAAAAAGGTGGAGTGACGGGAGGTGGGAGGGTAGTAGTGGGGGTTGAGGTAGTCGTAGTGGTAGCGGTAGTTGTGCTCGTAGTAGTCGAGGTTGTTGAGCCGCTGCTTGTGGAAGAGGTGCTGTCAGCGGTGGAAAGAATCGCCCCAGTGGTCGAGGGAGCCGAGCTCACGGCACTCACGGCCGGGGCTGCCGTCACTTGAGGCGCATCTTGGGAGACCATCGGGGCATAGTCGGCAGGCTTCCATGGAGTCTCATAAACAGTCTGGTTTCCTGTCCCCACCGGACGGCTCGGGCTTACTTCAGGGACGCTTTGGGTCCCCCCTTTGTCTCCTGACGGAGCGGGTACAGCCACCAGGATGATTTGAAATCCTCTCGGAACGATGATAGGGGAGCCCTGGGGATTGATCAGAGCCGTTTTTCCGGGGCTGAGAACGGTTTTAACCCCGTGGGCCTGTACTTCCACAGACCCGTGGATCGCCTGCACAACCGTAGACCCCTGGACATTCACCACGTCTACGGAGAATACCGTCCCCCGGGCGGCCAGAGTGGCCGTGGGTGTGCGAACCTCAAAGCTCTGCTTTCTCCCCAGTACCCGCTGTACGTGCACCAAAACTTTACCTGCCAACACTTGAATCCAGTTGGGCCTGGTACCACCGTATTGCGACACTTCCACCAGCGTGTTCTCCCCTATCTTCACAGTGCTGCCGTCATAAAGACGAAGAGCCGCGCCGGCTAGCTCGTGGGTTTTCAGAAGATCCCCATCCCGGAGGAGCACCGATGCGATAATCGAAGTCCACGCTTCTGTGCGCTGTTTCTGGTAATCCACTTTGCCCTTTTCCCTGATGGCCAGTTTATATTCAGGGGTGTCTGCGAAACAGGCCGGTACTGAACTCATTAGAAAAACAAATATGAGCATGATGATTCTTGTATGATGCACGAGTCTATCCCCCCATTCTCAGTCTCTTATCCATACAGGGATAGCGTCAGGAAATCACAGGCATGTGAGAACCTTGATAAATCGAGGTTCTTTTTTCATTGATGGAGGAATTTGCTGAGGAATTCGTGTTTTGTGGCTTGGATTGACATATTTTTGGAGGGTTGGCATGATTTTTGCCCC
>JACPDT010000085.1 GCA_016183865.1 Armatimonadota bacterium
GTGTCGTCTATCGTCTCTTGCTCCTGGGGGCGCATCAGGTCGCAAATGCCGCCTGTGCCCTGGAGGCGGCGGAGGTTCTTCAGGGATTGGGTTTCCCCACAACCGAGGAGCAGAGAAGATCCGCACTGGCGAAAACTCGACATCCCGGGCGCATGGAAGTGCTGGGAGGCCGACCGATCATCGTTCTAGACGGGGCCCACAATCCGGCGGGAATGGAGGCACTGAGGGCCGCACTCGATCGCTTTCCTGCAAAGAGGCGGATTCTGGTCCTCGGGATTCTCGAAGACAAGGACATTCAGAACATGGTTCGGACCATCGTGTCTCGGGATACAGTCCTTGTGGCCACCCAATCCAGGAGCCCGAGGGCCGCCCGAACCGAAGAAATTGCAGGCGCCGTTGATGGAACCCCCTTGAGTCTTGCGGAAATTCCCGATGTCTCCAAAGCCCTTGATTTCGCGATGGGCGTCGCGGGACAGGATGATCTTATCTGCGTCACAGGATCTTTGACTACTGTCGCGGAAGCCAGAGAGGTTCTCTGTGTATGAATAACAGCTCGGGCCCAAGGGTCACGCGGTTTCAATGCGGGCCTCACACTTTTGAGCTGGGTAAGCGCACCTTGATCATGGGGATCCTGAACATCACCCCCGATTCTTTCTCTGGGGATGGACTCCTGGGAAAGCCTGATGAGATCCTGCGCCAGGCGGAACGCTTTGCCGCCGAGGGGGCCGACATCCTTGATATCGGCGGGGAGTCCACCCGGCCGGGCAGCACTCCAGTGAGCGTGGAGGAGGAATTGAATCGGGTCATCCCCGTTGTCCGCCTCCTCTCTTCCCGTTCTCCCCTTCCAATTTCGGTGGATACGTATAAAGGGGAGGTCGCCCAACAGGCTCTGAAGGCAGGCGCCCATATCGTCAATGACGTATGGGGTCTCGGCAGAGATCCCGAAATGGCCGCAATCGTGGCACGGTATGGCGCTTCCGTTGTCCTGATGCACAACAAGGAGGAACCGAACTACCAGGATCTTCTGGGCGAGATCCGTCATTTTCTGGATCAGGCCGTCAGACAGGCGATCCTTGCAGGGATTCCCAGGGAAAAGATCGTGGTTGACCCCGGGGTCGGTTTCGGAAAAAGGGTGGAAGACAACCTGCTGGTCCTGCGGAGGTTGAGTTTCCTTCGGACACTGGGCCAGCCCATTCTTGTGGGAACCTCACGCAAGTCCGTGATCGGCAAGGTGCTCGATCTTCCTGTGGAGGACCGCCTGGAGGGCACGGCTGCGACCGTCGCGTGGAGTATAGCGGAAGGCGCAGACATGGTGCGGGTCCACGATGTAAAGGAAATGGCGCGCGTGGCTCGAATGGTGGATGCCATACGAGCTGCTGGAAGAGGGGCGTGAACCAGGTATGGAAGCGAAAAACGGGCCAGCCCTTTTGTGTGGACGTGGAGATCAAGGCCGATCTCCGGAAAGCTGGAACAGAGGATTCTTTGTCCCAAACAGTAGACTACGCATCCGTGTTCACGGCAGCGAAAGAAGTATTGGAAGGCCCCCCCTGCAACCTTCTGGAGACTCTGGCTGAGCGTATCTCCAGGAAGGTTCTGGATCTCGGGAGAGCTGCATCGGTGACGATACGGATTCGAAAACCAAAGGTACCTCTTCCGGGACCCATCGAATACGCAGAGGTAGAGATTACCAGGCCGTGAGACAGAGAAAGGTCGTCCTGTTCCTTGTTGGCCTTGCTCTTCTGCTTCTCTTCGGAGGGGTGCCCATTCCGATTCTGGACCCTTTCCTCAGCGGCATCGAGAGGACCGTTTACGACCAGCGCGTCCGAAGTCTGCCCCCCCGTGCCGTTTCCGACAAGGTCAGCATCGTGGCCATTGACGCCAAATCGGTTCAAGAGCTCGGGCGTCTGCCATGGCATCGAGGGATTCATGCCCGCATGATCAAAGTCTTGAAACAGGCAGGGGCCCGAGTCATCGGTTTCGACATAATTTTCTGCGACAAGGTCCCCCCTTCGGAAAACGCCGCTCTGGAAAAGGCAGCTCGTGAAGCAGGAAATGTAATATCGGTCATCACCCGTGGAAGGAGCGAAAGGAAGCTGTGCCTTCTTCCTCCCTCTTTGGAAGCAGCCTTCGCCGGCTTCGGGTCATCCGTCATGATTGCCGATCAGGACGGGGTAATTCGAAGAGTCCCCCTCATGGCGGGCTATGATGAGCAAAAGGGAGTGCCCGCCTTCAGCTTGATGGTCACAGGACTTTACGAAACGCCGGAAGTCAGATTCGAGAAAGAGCCCGGCTTTGTCTGGTGGAAAGATTCCCGGGTGAACATGGAGGGACTCCGCTTCAACCCCGTCAGGAAAGGGAATGTCCTCAGATGGAATGAGCACGAAGTTCCTGTCCTGCCCTCCACTGATGCCTCTGAGACATTGATTCCGTTCTGGAGGGCAAGAGAGGGCGATTTTGTTCCGAGATACAGTTTTGTGGAAGTCCTGAACGGCAAGGCGCCCCGGGATGCTTTCAGGGACCGGGCAGTGATTGTGTGCGCAACAGAAGATGTGAATGACACCTTCATGACGCCCCTGTCGAAAGGCGCCACCTTTGAATCCAAAATGCCCGGAGGGGAGGTCCATGCCTATTGTGTGTCGGCTCTCCTTGAAGGCCGGAGCTTTTTTTGGGAGCGTCTCCACGACAGCCCCCATGTCTTGTTCCTTTTGACATTTTTGACTTGTCTCTTTCTTCTCTGGCTCTCAGGGTGGCAGAGGCTCGCGTCCGTTTCGAGCCTGGGGATTCTCTTTTTGGGCTGGGCCCTTTGGCGGCAATCGGAGTTTCACTTCGTGGAAATCGTTCGTCCTTTGGCCCTTCTCATCATGCTTTCCGCAATTTCCGCGGCTTATGAGAGCAAGCGGCTCAGAAAGGTGCTTGGGCAACTGGTTCCGAGGGGGGTCGCCGAAAAGCTGCAGACACAGGAGGCATCACTTGGAGGCAAGGAGATCAAGGCAACCATCCTCTTCTCGGATATCCGGGGATATACGACCATTTCCGAAACCGTCTCACCTCAGATCCTGATGGAGCTCTTGAACGAGTACTACGGCGCCATGCATGCCGCTGTGGAGAAATACAAGGGAGAGGTTTGCTCCCACCTGGGGGACGGGCTTCTGGTCATGTTCGCAGACAATCGGGAGTTCTCCCGCCGCGTGAAAGACCATCCCGCTGCAGCCGTGAAAGCGGGCCTGGAGATGTTGACAGGACTGAAGAAATTACAGGAAAAGTGGAAGAAGGAGAGCAAGCCTGCCGTGGATATCGGTGTGGGAATCTGTACTGGACCAGTCGCCTGGGGCTGGGTCGGAGCGGCGCAGCGCCGCCAGCCCACCCCTATTGGGGATACAGTGAATGTGGCTTCCCGCCTCCAAGGGATCAGCGCAGAGGTCGGCACGCCCGTAATACTGCATGAAACGACATACGAAGAAGTGAAAGAGGAAATACCCTGCAAATACATAAAATCTGTTTCCCTCAAAGGCAAGACCGGAGAGGTGAAGGCATTCGGCGTGGCCGCTCTTATTGGACTTGAGACCATGCAGAATAGGTCGAAAGAACCAGGGAATGGTCAATAATAATCACGGCAGATTCGTCGTTAACATGAATATAAATTCTAGGGAGGGATGGATGAATGGCAAAGCCCCGCGAATCCAAGGAAATCAAGGGAGAAACGGCCCGACTCGTGTTCCTGAAAGGAACCGTCATCCTGTACAAGGGGGGAGGGAAGACAGGAGTCAAGGCTTCCCAGGGAGACTTGATTCAGGTAAAGGATCGGATCGTCACAGGCAAGGACGGCTCGACGATCATGATGCTTGAAGATAAGAGCACCGTCTCCCTGCACGCAGATTCCGATATGCAGCTTGTCTCGGGATGGAACGAAAAGCAGAGCATTCCGACAAAAATCATGCTTTTCTTCGGAAAACTATGGGCCAATGTGCAAAAGCACAACAAGAAAGAGACCACTTTTGAAGTCCACACTCCCAACATGTCCGCAGCCGTTCGGGGGACGCAGTTTGAGGTGCAGGCCGCCCATCCAGGCGTGACATATACAGGTCTGGAGGCGAAGACTCCTCAGCCAAGCATTACAATGGCGCCTCCATCCAGCACCCCCAGCGGAACGATTCCCGCTCAGCCTGGCGCCCCAGGCGGCGGGGCCACCCCGGCACAGCCGGCTGGCAGCCAGCCCGGATCAATGGGTGGGCCTCCGTCAAGCACTCCCAGCGGAACCATTCCGGCTCAGCCCGGTGCTCCCGGTGGCGGAGCTACCCCGGCACAGCCGGGCGGGGGGACTCAGGTTCACTCCCTGGTCACCGTTTTTGAGGGATCGGTAATGGCACAGGCCGGTGGCCAGAACATGCTCATCCCCGCAAATCACAGTTGTGGCTCTGCCCCTCCTCCTGGAGGAGGCTCTCACACCCTTACGGGACCGCCCGTGGGTGTGCAAGGCCCTTCTCAAGGCTGGCAGCAATGGAATTTCAAGGCCTGCCAGCAAATCAACACATATGTTCATAACCTTCCTCTGGGTGCACCGATTCCCAACCAGTTGCCCAATCGAGTGATGAACCAGATGGGAGGCCCGCCTCCCATGACATCAGGCCACGGACCTATCATGATGCCTCAGCCCGGCGGCCAGCCCGGCGGCCAGCCCGGCGGTCA
>JACPDT010000086.1 GCA_016183865.1 Armatimonadota bacterium
ACGCACCGCCTCGGGCTCGCAGAGTCCGGCGCCCGCGGCCAAAGTGTCCTCCATGTGAAGCTCAGGGCTGTCCAGAGGGGATAGGGCCACTGCAACGCCCCCTTGCGAGAACTGTGTGCAGCAGTCGGTCGCCTTTCCTTTGGTCAGGACGACGGCATCCGAATTCTCTGCAGCAGCAAGGGCGGCAGAAAGCCCTGCCACCCCTGATCCTACGATGATCACATCCGTTGAGTCTACATTTCCCATGGGTCTTGAGTTCTTCGTTTCAGGACAGGGAAAACCTTCTCCCCTCAATACTTGCTCGTTTTGCCGAAGGGGCAGGTGGGTATAACGGTTATGTGAGAAAAACTCGAGGAGTTTTGGGGTGATGATGATGATGCAGAAGAATCTCGGTGAAAGCCTTATGGAAGGGATTTCCAGGGTTCTGAAAGGTACCAGGGAAGTGGCTGAAGGAATCGTAGATATTGTAAGCAGCACGGTCGTCAAGACACTGGAGGGCGCCAGGGACGTCGGGGTTGCTGCTGTTTCCGGCGTATGCGATATCGCGGTCAGAGCCGCCAAGGGGATCGGTGGAGATCTCACGATGGTGACAAAGAACTCGATTATTGGTGTGATCAAAGGTGTTCACGAAGTGGGGTCGGTCACAGGCACCGTCATATGTGAGAGTGCCAGGGGCGCGGTCAAAGGGGCGGCCGAAATCGGCGGAGATATTGCAGCAGTGGCCAAAGGCGCAATGATCGGCGCCATAAAAGGGACAAGGGACATCGCGATCTCCGCTGAGGACGCGGCTTCCGAAGCCGCCAGGGGTGCAATTCGCGCGGTTGCAGAGGCAGGTGCAGATGTGGGCCTGCTGGCCCAGGGCGCCGTAAAAGGCGCGATAGGCGGAGTTGCGGAAGCCAGCGGACAGTTGGGGAGTACCATCAAGAATACCGTCAAAGGACTCGTGCTGGGCGCTTCGGAGCTGGGCGGAGATGTTACAACAGTAGCCAGGAATTCGGTCATCGGAGCGATAGAGGCCGCCAGGGAGATAGGTTTGTCCGCGGAAGAAGCGGCTGGAGCGGCGGCCACCGGGGCCATGGAGGCGGCGGAACGCATCGGAAGCGCCGCTGTGGAAGCGGTTCGGAAAGCCGTGACCGGCGCCGGAGCTGCCTCCGGAGTAAAGGTTCTCATTAAAGAGCCTTTCAAGAAGGAAGAGGAACCTGTTCTTTCCCGCAAGTAGCCCCAGGTCATTTTCGCCGCAGAGGCACAGGAGTCACAAAGGGGTTTCTCCGTGCTCTCTGCGGCGACGAACTACGGAGGAATTCCACTCTTAGTTGAAGTATATATATGGCTAAATGACAAGGAACACAGCCGGACCAGTATTCATACTCTTATTCTGTCTATTGCTCGTACCACTTTCCGGTTCTCTATCGGCACAGAGCGAGATCAGGATCTTGATCAGTTGTCCCGTGGAACCCTCGATCTCCCGCTTTCGAGCTTTTACGGCAACAGTCCCTGCCTCATCCCTTGTGAAGATTCAAAAAGAGACGATCAAGCTTTTCATCAACGCGGAAGACCGGACTTCTCAGTTGGAGTCAACCATTGATGATGAAACAGGGGACCTTTTCTTCAGCTTTCGTCCCACCACCCCGCTCCCTCTTGGAAAAAACTCCTGTCGCCTTGTCGGGACAACGACGGAGGGACGGCTTGTGGAGAAGAGATGGAGCTTTGTGGTGAACCCCAAGCTGGATCCTTATCTCCGCCCCTTTTTCCTGAAAGTGCAGAAAAGACCCAAAGATACCCTTTCCCACTACAATCTGGGTGTGGCCTATGAAAGAAAGTACCTCCTGGCGGATGCTCAGGAGGAATACCGCCAGGCTGCCCGACTCTCGGCCCGAAATCAGAAGGCAAGAATGGCCTATGATCGTCTCTATGCCTTGTGGGATCACAAGACCCTCTCAAAGGAGGGGGTGACCGTTGATGTCACCCTGGATGAAGGGCTACTGAAAATAGGCAAGCTCCTGTTGATTCGCGTCCTTGTCTCGAACAAGACGGGCAAGGAGGTTGCCATTGATCCGACGGAAGCCATGCTCACCGATGGGCTGGGCGGACAGGAGCAGACCCTCGGCAATTTGACCATGTACCCGAAAACCGCCTTCGAGACCGGCGCCATTTCGGTTGATGATTACGCCCGGCTGACCTACTTTCTGGAAAAGCATCACCGCCCCCTCTTGAACCCGGGGAGCATCTTTCCCGGAGTCACAGCCAATGGTTACCTGGCCTTTCAGATAAAGAAAAAAGAAGCGAAAAATCTTACACTGATCATTCCAAAGATCACCGTGAAACCGAGGAAATCACTTTCCTTCAAGTTTCCTTTTACAAGACATTAGAAGGAGGGATGCAAGGCAATGAGCCAAAAGGGACGAGTGGTAAAAAAAACGGCCAGGAGGAAAAAGCGGATCAAACGTCTGAAAATTCGGGCCAAGCAAGCCGCCAAGGCGGCGGGAAAGAAGTAAGGAAGCAGTCCTGTGAAGAGTTTGTACCTTGTGCTGTTCTGGCTCCTTCCGGTCCTGTTTTGTTTGCCTTCCTGGAGCCAGGAAGAGTCGCCTCAGATATACCTGGATGTGCCGGAAGGGCCTTCCATTTCCCGATTCAAGGGGTTCACCGGTTCTGTTCGTCAGAGTTCCGCCATCAGGTTGCGCCGCGATTCATTCAAGGTTTTCGCCAATGAGCAGGATCTGACGGCAGGTCTCAAGGTGGAGGAGGATCCCGGAACAGGAGATCTTTTTCTCAGTTTCAAGCCAGGCGCCCCATTGCCTGAGGGGAAAGTCCTCATGAAATTGCTCTGCCTCACAGTAGGGGGTGGGCTTGTCACCCGGGACTGGTCCTTCCTGGTGGACCCTTCCCTTGACGACTATCTCAGGTCCTATGTTCAGTATGTCCGCAGGAGGCCCATGGACTCACTGGCCCATTACAATCTGGCCCGGGCCCTTGAGGAGAAATATCTTCTTGAAGATGCCCAACATGAATACCATGTGGCATGGATCATGGAGCCCCGGAATGACAAGGCAAAACTGGCCTTTGAGCGCATTTTCGCCCTTTGGGACCGAAAAACCCTTGCATCCAAGGGAGTCTCCGTGGAGGCGGCCCTCGATGAAAGCCTTGTGAATACGGGAAATCTTCTGTTTTTCAAAGTCACTTTGGACAATCAAACTGAATCCAAGGTTGCCGTAAAGGGAAGCGCCGCCATCCTCACGGATCCCCTGGGCGGGCAGCAGGAGCCGATAGGGAGTCTCCTCACCTATCCGAAGGAAGCCTTTGAGTCCGGACTCATCACATTGGACGACTATGCCAGGGTCACCTATTTCCTGGAAAGGCACCCCCGCTCCCTTCTTGGGGACGAGACGGCTTATCCGGGAGTTACCCTGAGCGGACATGTGGCTTTCAAGCTGGCCAGGAAAGAAACGAAAAATTTCACATTCCTTCTCCCTGTGGTCTACAAAGAGGGGGATGTGTCCACTTTCTCATTTCCTTTTACAAGGCCTTAGCAAGCCCCCCTGTAGTGGAGGCGTCTTATTTTGCTCTCCCTTGAGGGGGAGGTCAGGTGGGGGTGGAGGGGCTGAGGCAGGACTTCCCGAAAGATAAAATCATGCAGGAAATCGTCATTCACGAAGTAGGCTTGAGGGACGGCCTTCAGATCGAAAAGCAGACAGTCCCAACGGAAC
The DNA here is from genome assembly GCA_016183865.1 of Armatimonadota bacterium. GTDB lineage: Bacteria > Vulcanimicrobiota > JACPDT01 > JACPDT01 > JACPDT01 > JACPDT01. The sequence continues at coordinate 3,705 of JACPDT010000086.1, forward strand.
AAAAGATCGCCTGGGTCAATGGTCTCGTTCGATCCGGCTTGGACATCATCCAGCTCGGCTCCTTCGTCCATCCCGCGAAAGTCCCCCAGATGGCGGATACGGATCAGTTGTTCCACCATTTCAACCCGGGAAGAGAAAACGTCATCTTCTCAGGCCTTGTGCTGAACGAAAAGGGACTGGAACGTGGAATGGCCTGTGGAGTGGAAATGTTCTGCATGGGCGTCTCGGCGAGTGACACCCATAGCCGAAAAAACACGGGGATGGGGACAGATGAGGCTGTGGTTCAGATTCTTGCCATGGCTCAGAAAGCCCTCACTGAAGGGAAAAAGGTTCAGGCCTCCGTTCAATCGGCCTTCGGCTGCGGCTTCGAGGGAGAGATCCCCCGGGAAAGAGTCCTGGCCATCGTCGGGAAATTCCTGGAAGGGGGAATTCGAGCCATCAGTCTCGCCGACACCGCCGGCCACGCTCATCCGGGCATGGTGGAAGACCTCTTTTCCGCGATCAGGGAGCTTGATCACGAAGTGGATCTCGCCTGCCATTTTCATAATACCTATGGATTGGGGCTCGCAAACTGCTGTGCTGCCCTGAAAGCAGGGGTCAAGTACTTTGAGAGCGCCTTCGGAGGGCTGGGAGGCTGCCCTTTCACGAAGGTCGCCGCAGGGAATGTCTGCACAGAAGACCTTGTTCATAGCCTGCAACGCATGGGCCTTCGCCTTGATGTGGCCCTCGATGCCTTGATCGAGGTTTCCAGAGATGTGAGCCGTTTTCTTGACAGGGAGCTTCCCGGATTTATTCTCAAATCCGGGTCCCTGATTCGTTTCAGCAATCAAGGAGCACCGAACGTATGAAATTATTGGACAAAATTCGGGTATTGGACATGACCAATGTCCTTACAGGGCCTTTTGCCACTTTGCATCTGGCCTTGCTCGGGGCGGAAGTGATCAAGATCGAAAACCCCGATGGGGGAGACCTTGCGCGGAAACTGGGAAATGTGCCCCATTTGAATGAAGATCTGATGGGCACGAGCTTCCTTGCCCAGAATGCCAACAAGAAGTCCCTCACCCTGAACCTGAAAACAGATGAAGGAAAAGTAATCTTTCGGAAGCTCGTCAAGAGCTGCGATGTCCTTGTGGAGAACTTCCGTCCCGGGGTCATGGATCGTCTCGGCTTTTCCTACGAAACCCTGAGCGACCTCAACCCCAGGTTGGTCTATTGCGCCATATCAGGCTTCGGCCAGACCGGCCCGGATGCCGAAAAACCCGCTTATGATCAGATCATTCAGGGATTGAGCGGTGTCATGGCCATCAATGGGGATGATAGACTGAATCCGCTAAGATGCGGGTTTCCGGTCTGCGATACCGTGGGAGGACTCAACGCGGCCTTTGCGATCATGGCGGCACTTTATCATCGCGAAAGAACTGGGGAAGGGCAGTTCATTGATGTGGCCCTCCTCGATTCCATCATGCCGCTCATGGGCTGGGTTGCCGCCAATCTCCTCATCGGGAGGAAACAACCGGTCCTCCTGGGGAACGACAATTTCACGGCTGCCCCCTCCGGAACCTTTGCCGCCAAGGACGGATACATAAACATCGCCGCTAACCAGCAGAAACAATGGGAGGATCTGGCTGATGAGCTGGGCCTTCCCGAGCTTGCGACCGATCCCAGATTCCAGAAACGGGACATTCGCAAAGCAAACCGCAAGGCCCTGACTCCGATCCTTGAGGAGAAGCTGAAAGAGAAGCCTGTCGCCCACTGGGTGAAAGTCCTGAACGACAGGGGGGTTCCCACCGGCGAGATCCTCCGCCTGGAAGATGCGCTTAGTGCCCCTCAGATAAGGCACAGGGAAACCATTCAGGGGGTGGAAGAGCCCAAGATAGGGGAGCTCAAGCTCTTCAATCTCACGGCAAAGTTCTCCAAGACCCCAGGAAGCATTGATGCCCCCCCTCCCCGCCTTTCCTCCCACACGGAGGAGATTCTGCTGGATCTGGGGTACAATAGACAGGATTACGAAGACTTCAAGGATAGGGGAGTTGTTTAGAAGGAGTGAAGAACATGGGAATGACGATGGTGCAAAAGATTCTGGCCAGAGCCACCGGGCAGCCGCATGTGGCTGTAGGGGATGTGGTGGAGCCCAGGGTGGATCTGGCCATGTCTCACGAGAACGGGGCTCTGGTCATAAATCAATTTGTGGAGATTTACAAGGGGACAGGCAAGGAAGCCAGGGTATGGGACCCCTCTAAGATCGCCATCATTTTCGATCACAGGGTGCCCGCCGAGAGCGCCAAGACTGCCACAAACCAGAAAAAAATTCGGGATTTCAGAACCCTGCAAGGGATCACGAAATTCCACGATATACGGGGCGATGGCGGTGGAATCTGCCATCAGATTCTCCCTGAGAACGGATATGTCCGACCGGGCGCAGTGGTGGTCGGTACCGACAGCCACACAACGAGCCATGGGGCTCTTGGCGCCTTCTCCTTCGGCATCGGTGCCACAGAGATGGCATCCGTCTGGGCCCTGGGGAAGATCCTGAATGTGGAGGTCCCTGGAACCATCAAGGTGGTGGTAAAGGGACAGTTTCCGCCCCATGTTTCTCCCAAGGATCTCATCCTTCATCTCATCGGAAAGATCTCCGCGGAAGGCGCCAATTTCAAGGTGATCGAGTTCCACGGTGACGCGATCCGGGCCATGTCCACATCAGGCCGTCTGGTTATCTGCAACATGTCCGTGGAGGCAGGGGCAACTTCAGGCATTGTTCCGCCTGATGAAGAAACGTTGAGCTATCTCAGAGAAGAAGCAGGGGTGCGGGAAAACATCGAGATTATCTGCCCCGATCCGGACGCTGCTTATGATCAGGTCCTGGTTCTGGATGTCTCAACATTGGAGCCCCAGGTCGCCTGCCCCCACACGGTGGACAATGTGAAGCCGGTAGGGGAGGTAGCCGGCAAGAGAGTCCAGCAAATCGTGATCGGCTCTTGTACCAACGGGCGCCTGGATGACCTGGAGGTTGCGGCAGGAATCCTGAGGGGCAGAAAGGTTGCTTCAGGCATAAGGATGCTGGTTTTTCCCGCTTCTTCCAGGATCTATCTGGAGGCGATTCGGAAAGGCTACATCGCTGACTTTGTCATGGCCGGGGCCGTTGTGATGAATCCGGGCTGCGGACCCTGCCTGGGTGTCCATCAAGGCGCACTGGCGGATGGGGACGTGGCGCTGGCAACAACAAATCGGAACTTCAAAGGCCGGATGGGGAACCCCAATGCCGAAGTATACCTGTGCTCTCCGGAAACGGCGGCAGCCAGCGCCATTACCGGCGCCATCGCCGATCCAAGGGAATTGTCGGCAGGAAAAGCCGCAGCAGGCGCGGCAAAAGGAGGAAAATAGTCGTGGCAAAAGTCATTCTCAAGCTGGATTCAGACATCTCTACGGACATCATCTACCCGGGTCGCTTCATGGCTACCGTTCTCCCCACAGAGACACCGCAGTTTGCCTTCGCAGATAACACCGAATTCAACCGGAATCTTCAGGATCGGAAAATCCCCCCGGGCAGCGTCATAGTGGCGGACAAGAATTTCGGTTGCGGCTCCTCCCGGGAGCAGGCCGCCTCGTGCCTCAAGGGCCATGAGCTGACCATCATCGCCAAAGATTTCGCCCGGATCTTCATGCAGAATGCCATCAATCTCGGTCTCAAAATGGTGATCTGCCCCGCCATAGAAGCCGACGAAGGGGATGAGATTATCATAGAGGGAGGCAAGGTGATAAACAAGACCAGAGGCAAGTCCTTCGACATCGCCCCTCTTCCCAAAGCCAGACAGGCGATCATTGATGCAGGGGGGCTGATCCCCTACACCAGGCAGAAAATATTGCAAAAGTTCGGCACATAGCTTATTCTGAATTCCCCCCCTTGAGGGGTGAGGCAGCTACAGATTCCTCCCCCTTGAGGGGGGAGGCTAGGTGGGGGTGACGTTGTGAAGAAATACAAAATCGCATGGCTTCCCGGAGACGGAATCGGAATCGAAGTCCTGGAAGCTGCCAAAATCGTTCTGGATAAGCTCGCACTCAATGCGGAATACATCCATGGCGACATGGGATGGGAGTTCTGGTGCAAAGAGGGGGATGCCTTTCCCGAGCGGACCATCTCCCTTCTCAAAACCGTGGATGCCGCACTCTTCGGCGCCATCACCTCCAAGCCGGTCAAAGCCGCCGAAAAAGAGCTTGCGCCCGAGTTGCAGGGCAAAGGTCTTGTGTACCGTTCTCCCATTGTGCGTATGCGGCAATTGTTCGATCTTTACATTTGCCTCCGCCCTTGCAAAGCGTACCCTGGAAACCCCTTGAATTTCAAGGAAGGAATAGATCTGGTCGTTTTCCGTGAAAACACGGAAGACCTCTATGCCGGCGTTGAGTTCAATTCCGTCCCCCAGGAGTTGACCGATACGTTGACACGGCTCTCCAAGCCCTTTGCCGCTTTCAAGGACCTCCCCGGCGACCAATTCGCCGTATCCTGCAAAATCAACACCAGAAAAGGCTCGGAGAGAATCGCCCGGGCGGCCTTCGAATTCGCAAGGAAATTCGGCCGCAGGAAAGTGACCGTTGTCCATAAGGCCAATGTCGTCCGTGCCACAGACGGTCTTTTTCTGGAAACGGCGAAAGAAGTGTCCAAAGGATACCCGGAGATCCAGATGGATGACGCCAACATTGACGCCATGTGCATGTGGCTCCTGAAAAACCCTTTCAACTACGATGTCCTCGTGGCCCCGAACCTCTATGGCGACATCATCTCAGACCTCTGCGCCCAGATGGTGGGAGGGCTGGGTTTCGGCTGTTCAGGGAACATAGGTGAGAAGCTGGCCGTCTTCGAGCCCACTCATGGCTCTGCCCCCAAATATGCCGGCCAATACAAAGTCAACCCCCTTGCCACGATCCTTGCCGCGAAGATGATGCTCGACTGGCGGCTGTCGCCGAAAGGCTGTAGCTTCGGCTGGGGGATCGAGCCCCTGTGCTCCATAGTAGTTTCAAAACTCTCCGCCTCCTCTGCATTTCGACGGCGAAGGACCCACTTTTCCGACTGACAGATTTTGACAGTCCCTTCTGCTATCATGGGAATCAAGTCATTTTCGCAGGGGGCGATCCCCGTGAGACAGGTTTTTTTTGATACAGTCGAAGGCCCGCGATCAAGAAATCACGGTCAAAGGAGAAACATTCTTGAATACCGAGTTTCCTGGCTGTCACAAAGCTCACGCAGTCCACAAAGGAGAAATTCTGGTCTTTCCAACTCATGAAGAGATCTCTTGCCGCATCAAAAATCGTTTTGTCTGTCCAGTGGACAAGAAGGGAAGCCTTCTCTTCGGCTTGGAGAAAGTATTCGTGCGCTCTATGCAGCAACCTCCAGTTTTGGGTCAGGGCGCGAACGCGAGTGTAGGTTTCATTGAGTACGTAGTCGGAGGTGACCAATGAGTGTCTGGTTTCGCGTAATTGCTCGTACGCTGCGCGAGCTTCTTCGTGATGGCGATCCCGTGTCACCATAAGCCCGATCCAGGCGCTGCTGTCCACAAAGATCACGGCTTCTCCCTTCCTGGACCATAAAGATAATAGTCAATCGCCTCGGAAGCATCGGGAGGCCCGTCTTCAATGATCCCGACGAGCTTCCACAGTGGATCCTCTTCCAGCGGGACCTTTGGCCTCCTGGCCTGCAAATACTGTTCAAGTGCCTCCCTGACGATCGCTGCTTCAGAGGCGCCCCTGAACAGAGCTGCCGCCCGCAGCTCCTGTTCCATGTCCTCAGACAAATAGATCTGTTTTCGCTTCATTATACATCACCCCAGTTTATACGCCATGCTCATTGTACTGTATAAATACACGAAAGTCAAGAAAGGGTGGAGCTTGTGAGTTCATCTGTACCGACCCTGGAATCATCTGTCAGCAGTTTTCCCGAGAGCCTGCTTAACCTGTCTTTGAGCCGCTATGAGCTGGTCCTCCGCTTCCATGAGGAAGCCAGATCCCATTCTATCCCGGATCGGTTCTGCGTGGAAGCTTAGGCCACGCCTTCAGGAAAGTCGCGTGCCCCTTTCCCCACCAGGACGGAATATGCCCCATGGATGGGATTCCAAGAAATTCCGGCAGGCCCCTTACAGCGAGGGATGCCGTAAAAGGCAACCGCCCGCCCGACCCGAGCCGCATCACCATGCATTTTGACACACCGACCCGACTCAAGTTTGAGGAGCACCTTGCCCCAAACCCCGAGTTTCACATCCTGATCCGGAATCTATTGCGCCGGATCTCGCTCCTGACCTATTTCCACGGAGGCTTCAAACTGGAACTCCTTTACGCAGAACTGATTCACGCAGCACAGGAGGTAGAACTCACCGAGTCACGCATAAACCGGGTAGTTCGTATTCCACGCGAAACCGGCCACCCATTCCGGTCCATGCCGGCCACCGATTCCAGAGAATCCGGACACCATTCCGGTGATGTCGGCCACCCATTCCACGGAGAAGCGTTCTTGGAGTTTCCAGACGGAGCCCTTTTCGGTGAGGGTCTGCTATGCGGTGACAATTTGAGCGAAGCGATCGAGGAATCTGGCTGGATAGAGAAGAGGAAAGAATTCTAAAGTCTCACAGGAGTTGCAGTTCACAACAGCGCGAAATGTGCATGAAGTCATCGTCAGCGGTCAATAGATGGCAGCCGTAATTGAGGGCGGTTGCAGCGATCAGGGCATCCACTGTTCCGGCTTGGATCCCTTTTGTGGTGCAAAGGTTCTTGAGATCTGCTCCGTGGACATAGTCGTTCCTTTTGAGTTGAATGAGGGGGAAAGAAGCCAGGCGATCATCCAAACGCTGGAATTCAGAGGGCCGTTTCACTCCTTGCAGTATTTCCTGCAGGATGATGCCAAGGAGAAAAACTGATTCGCCTGTGAAATCAAATTGCGCAGCAGCTCCACTTTGGGGTGAGGAGGGTGTTTAGTCCTTCTTAAGGCCAGTGACCAGACTGATGTATCCACCAAAACCCTCATCTTCTCTCGCGCTCTTTCTTGTAGTTATGAGAAGCGTCGATTTCGATTTTGCCAAAAAGCTTGAGAATGTCTTTTTGTTTTCTTCTTTGAATATATTCCCGCAATGCTTCGTTTACAGTGTCCTTCTTGGTTTTCTTTCCACTCAGCCTCAAGGCCAGATTCAGAAGTTTTTCGTCAATCGCAAGATTAGTAGGCATTTTTGGAACCCTCCTTTTACACATATTATTACACACGAGGAAGGTTCTGTCAATTCAAGATGTTGGCCGCTCGTATGAAAACAAACAAGTACACCCTCCAGGCTAACCGCGCAAATGGCAGGGGAGAGTCACGAAAGACCGGACGGCTGGCGGGAGTTTCTAAATCGGCTTGCCGGAATAGAATGTGTTTCCTCCATTCGCTATGACGGCAAGGGACCAAAGCAAGCTGACCGTTCGAAGATTTATGAGAAGACGCCGGAATCCGGCGCCCTGGGTGTCGTTTACAAGAATAAAGACGTCTGTTTACCTATCTGTGTTGAAACGACTGCTTGCGGCAGCGCACAGGTGGAGCTTGTCAAAGGATGGATCACCCGAAACGTGCTAAGTGGGTCGAGACACAAATCCCATCACGCCTTGGCGCGTCTCTGGGACGATCTCGGGGCGCTCCTCGACTGCGCTCCTCAACGTAGCGCTTCGGCTACGCCTGCGGTGCTTGCTCGTGCGCGCTCCCGACCTCGTCTCCAGATCCATCGCCAAATCATTGACGTTATTTATGTCTCAACCCACTAAGGAAGTGAAATCAGGGAAACAAGAACTATGGCATATTGACCGCAACATATAAAGTACGATATAATGTACACGATATGTACGTTATTTTTGCGAGGTGCATCCATATGAAACGACCCAGAGTTGATGAGGACATCCGGCCTATGTCCGAGTTACGGACTGGAATTGCTTCTTTCTTGAAACGGATACATGATACAAAGCGCCCCCTTATTATAACACAGCACGGAAAGGGTGTGGCCGTCCTGCTGGACGCCGGCGAATACGAAGCCTTGCAGGAGAGAATCGAAATACTTCAAGATATACAGACATCCCTCGGTCAGATAGAAACCGGCCACGGAATCGCCCACGACCGTGCCAAGGCAACTGTGTTAAAGCGAATCGGAAAATGAGAATCCTTTGGTCTCCCCTCGCGGTAGACAGAGTCTCGGAGATAGCGGAATATATAGCCGAGGACGACCCGGTCACCTCAGTAAGGTGGATAAATACGATATTCAAGAAAGTAGAGGAGCTGAAAGCCTTCCCTGAACGCGGTCGCGTTGTACAGGAGATCGGCAGCAGGACCATAAGAGAATTGATACACGGTAATTACCGAATAATCTACCGGTTGGAAGAAAGGAGGGTTTCTATCCTCACCGTTCGCCATGGGAAACAGGTGCTGCCTGTGGATGAAATCGTGACATGACGATCGCGGTTCCGATTGCTTGGTGCAGATTCCGCTTCCTTCTTGCCGAACCTTTCCATCAGCCAGGAGTGGTTGGCATCAGTGAAACGAAGTGTCGGCTTGGCTGAACTCAGCCCTCAGCCTTATTGGGGCTTTGACGACCTTCATCATAAAGCACGCAAATTATAAAAAGGCGCGGCGGAGAAACATTTACAATTGTCTTAAAAAAACTACAAGATCCCCTTTTGATATCCCGGGCATAAAGACAAAAGCGACCACAAGGGATATACTTGAAGCTATTAGAGATTTAAGGGAAGGTATAGCCGAACACGACGCCTCAGTTGACAAATAGACATCTGCCGCTGAAGGATGTTCGACATTGTGCGTATTCCGTGTGACCGTCGGGACATCACACTCCGGAAGGCGAGTGGTGTGCCGGTATGTTAAAAGACCATTATGCGCAGCGTGGCTTTGATGCGCACGCGGCCAGGATCACCGGTTCGGAGTATGGTGAAGAGAAATTCGCCGAAATTGGTCTCAAGAGCCTGGTTCACAAATGTGTTTCCTCTCCCGGTCAAACAGTGGGGTCTCCTGAAAAAATGTCGTCAACAGCGAACTTGACATCCTTGAAAAGGAAAGAGCTTGCGATACTCCCCTTGGGGAAAGTTCGCCAGGTCTTGAGACCCTTTTGTTTCCAAACCAGGACTTCGATGGACTGGGATTCAGGATCAACAATCCAGTACTCCCTGACTCCGAATTTGCCGTAGAGCTTCTTTTTTATGATTCTGTCTCGCTCAAGGGAATGGGGAGACAAGATTTCGATGATCAGGTCAGGCGCCCCTCGAATATGTTCCTTTGTGATAATGTTTTTTCTTTCTTTGGATATAACAAGGATGTCGGGCTGAACCGCCGTCTCATCCGAGAAAACGACATCAACAGGCGCGTCATATACGTAAGCCGAACCGACTTCCTCGAGAGATTGAATCAATCGGAACTCAATCTTTTTTGAGACCCTCTGGTGGGCTTCATTGGGTGCAGGAACCATGCGCAAATCTCCTTCAATGAGCTCGTATCGCCGATCATCGGGCATGAGAAGATAATCCTGATAGGTGAATTTGATTTCGGAATCAGCTTTTAGCATCCAGGTCGCCTCAACTTTGACGCTTTGTTCGATATTTTCGTTGTCTTACTTCACTCTTGTTTCCCGAAATCCTGTATCCGGGAAGTTTGAGATGCTTTGCCTGGTTTCTTCCAGAGTTCTCTCTTTGCCTTTTTCAGTGTCGCCTCGAATGGCGGCGGGAGAGTAATTCCTGGGACGGAAAAGCCATAATCCCCCATCAAAAAAATGTTGAACTTGGTGGTGCCTGTATGGTCGAGGGAATTAGGGTTTGTTCCGTGATTTTCCGATCACCAGCGAGGTGCACTCTTGTCACGTTTCTAAGGAAAAAGCGAGGGTGAGCTTGCGAAGAATATGCTCAGTTAGGTAGCCTGGTAGATCGTCCTACCCTCACGCGCTGTGCACCCAAGTGACAGGAACCCGTTTCTATTGAAAGCGGCGGGGAATCCTATCTTGCCAGGTTTTCTTGCGGACCATTCTTCCGTTCAGCGATAACTGACGGGTGAAATGGACATTGAAGAATCCTGGCTCTGATCGAATCGTGGATCTGGTTTGCATACGAATCTCCCTGTCCGGCAACCGGATCAGACGGTCCCCTTCTCCAAAAAAACGGGAATCCGCGGGATTTGCTCCATGGGTGAGGAAGGTCATCCGCAACTTTAGCAGATATTGGCGGTCCAATATCTCAAAAGCTTCACTTCCTTGCCAGATCCACGAAGTGGCCAGCGACAGAGGATCAAACACCGTCTGCACAGTTTCCGGCCATCCACCTGCTTCCATCCAGCGTGCGTTCGTCCGTTCCTCCCGCGGCGCGGGAGGGGGAAAGGCCGGCGCCTTTCGAAGCTCAAAGGGAATCACAGGCAGCTTGACAAGACTTCTCTCTCCCAGGTGCAGCGCGGTAGTCATGGGGTGTGGGGAGGGCCAGCTCATCGGGAACTGGGCATTGGAGATAGAGAGTCTGATTTGGTGTCCAGGTTGGAAAGTCCAGGTGGTAAAGTGAAGATCCAGTGAGAAGCAGGTCCCCTTGCCGGGGGTGAGTGCCGTCGGACTCAGTCGCGACTCGCGCTGGGATCCGTTCAGGTTGGCCCCTGTCACGAGAGAGACGGTGTCATCGGGATGCACATCCTCAAGACGAACCGACCAGTTGACCTGGCTGGAGCCGGGGGTCGCCTCCAGTTGCACGTGGGGGAATCCCAGTATTTCCACAGACTCGGAAAGCACCGGACTGTCGAAAATGAGTGCTCCCTTACTGTCGTTGCGGACATCTCCAGTAGGATCTCCCCACCAGAGCCCTGCTTCTGTTCCTCTGCCGGGCTGGTAGATAAGCCGCTCCACCATACCCCTCTGGACGTTTGTCATCAACTGCTTCTTTTCCGCCGGATAGAAGGTCTTCCAACGGGTTCGCCTCACGGGCCAATCCTCATATCGCCAGTGACCGGGAGTGTGTTTCAGATTCGCATCCGGCCTGTGCCCCTCCCTGATGAACACTGCGAAACGAGGCTCATCGAGGATCCCTGTGTCCCGGTCCTTAAGCCAGTGGTCCCACCAGCGCACGAGGTTGGCGCGCCACTCATAATTAGGCCCCGGTACCCCATTATCAGGCCAGGCATGGTTCCAGGGACCGATCTCAGCTTTCACAGGCGCTCTCAGCGATTCGAGCATCCGTGGTACGCTGTCGCGGTAATAATCGAGCAGCCCCCCTATAAGATATACGGGCACCTTTATCTTTTCCGGCTGAAACCGAAAGGATCCCTTTCGCCAGAAAGGCCCATCAAGCTGTTTCCGCATATAGGTGAGGAGCCAGGGCTCGCGATCGAAGCGGTTCCTGAAATACTCATCATCAATTCGGTATTCCAGGGAGTCGGGAAGGCCGTTGTCAAGATCTATGGAGACCTGATATTCATCGAAGTGCAGAATCCCGTCCAGGTAGTGGATATCATCGTGGTACAGGTCATCCGACGCATCTACGGCAAGGATCGCCTTCAGCGCCGGTGGTTGACGCATGGCCACCTGGATGGCATTGAAGCCTCCCCATGAGATGCCCCACATACCGACCCGCCCGTTGGACCACTTGAGCTTCGAGGCATGCTCAATAACCTCTACTGCATCGTCAAGCTCCCTGTCCGAGTATTCCTTGAGCGGGAGAGATCCTTCAGATGAGCCGGTGCCTCGCACATCTACCTTGACCATGCCGTAACCCCGCTGCACGAAGTAGCTGTAAAGCGGGTGATCCCGCAGGTAAAACATGTCATCCTTTCGGTAAGGCAGAATCTCGAGAAGGGCGGGGAACTTTTCGTCAGGATACCTGGGAACGGGCAAATAGTAGGTGACAGACAGTCGGATGCCGTCACTCATGGTCATCCAACCCTGTTCGATTCTGTAGTCATACAGGGGCGCCTCAGCATGAGTCCTGTCGGCTCGCCCCATGAGCAACAGGATGCCCACGATAGCTCCCCACCAGGATCGTGACCGCAAGAGACAATACATGAGACGAATCAGATCGTTCAAGAAGTGAGCTTCCTCATGACCGGCTATCGGTTCCCGACGAGCGGCCGCATAATCTCATCAAAAGAGATATTTCTCGATGATTTCGTCCACCTATCCTCTTGGATCCCGATCGAGCCACTGGGAGATGCACCTCAGTGCGCCCCATCTTGCTGCCAGCGATGCAAGGGGCATGGGGATCACTTCGAAGCCTATGCTTTGCCAGGTTTCTGTGGCCATGGTGTCCAGCCTTTGCACTCCGTACTGAGGCAGGAACACGCGCTTCACCTCAGTGCCGTCTTCCCGTTTGAACTGTTCCATGAGGCAGTTGTTGTAAGAAATATAGGAGGAGAAGGGTCCCGGCTCTGCGTGGGGGACTCTCAAGACCTGGTAGCCTTCATTTTGCAAGGTTTGTGCATACATGTCGAAATCGTGCTGGATGTTCCCTTGTGTCTTGGTGAGCGCGGGTGTCTCGCTCAGGAGCACATCCAGGTTCACGGGACGT
>JACPDT010000036.1:0-4840 GCA_016183865.1 Armatimonadota bacterium
ACAGGAGGGGGATGGGGAGGGACGGATCATGGGTCGTGTTGTGCGAAGCATCGGGCGTGCCATAGGCGGGGCTGTAAGGGGTGTTGCAAGGCTCGCAGGCGGCGTAGTCAAGGGAATCAGCGACATCGGGGGAGGGATTCTGAATGGCCTCGGAGGCCTGGCATCCAGCGCCCTGGGGGGCTCCCTTGGAGGACTCCTTTCGGGAATTCCGGGTCTCAACCTTCTCGGATCATTGGGTGGGAATCTTCTCTCCACCTTCGGCTCCAAGATTCTCGGGGGCTTTGCGGGTGGGGATCCCTTCAATCTCAAGGGAGACGGCGGGGAAGTGCCCGGTGAGATTCTTGAATTCGTTCAGAAGAACAGTACCCTGGAAGGGACAATGGATTCCATGTTCAAGAGTCTCGGCCCTCTTGCCTCAGTTGTAGGCCCCCCCATCAACCCTTTGACCGCACTTCAGGGCACAGGGCTTCCAGGGGCCGGAGAAACACAAAACGTCCGGCAGTTGCTCGGGTTGGCATAGATGGCGCAAGAGATCCTCTTGCCTGAGCTTCTCTCTAAAAAGGGCAGGGAGCTCCTATCCGGAGAAGGAAGCAGAGAGGCCTTTTTCGCATCCCTCCTGGAAATGGAGCAGAAGCTGGAGGATGGGCGAGCTTCTTTTCTCAGATCCTCCGCTGAAAATCCCTTCTCCCATCAGCTTTACGACGAAAAAACCGCCGTGAACGATGCTTTTCAACAGTGCAAGGAGGTGCTGGACGAGCTGAGGCTCTATGAGAGGGGTGAAAACAGGTCCAGGTTTGCTTCCGCCCTCTTTTTGCTCAAATTCACCGTATGGCAGCTTGAAGAAGCCGTGCAGAATTATGACAGGAGGCACCTGCTGACAGGTGAGAGCAAGTATCCCATCACGAATCTCCTCCGGCGTATTGCGGAAGCTATGGGAAATGGGACCCTCGCTTCGGAGGGGGTTCTGCCCTTTTTCTCCTTATGGAAGGAACGTTTTCTTGCACAGGTGACGAAATGGCGCTCCGAGCCGGAAGCTCGCACGGAAGAAGAAACACTTGGATTCTCCGGGTCTCTTAAGGCCATTGAGTCCGCTTTCGAGGAGCTGGAAAGAGCGATTCGCTCCGGAGATCCTGAGAGATTGCGAACTTTAACGCAAACCATGGATCACGAGATCAAGCTCCTGGACAGCCGCTGCGCCGCCTATCTGGAGGAGCGCACCAGGGGGCCGCTCCCGTCCGCCTTGACGAATCTGCTGCTCTGGTCCCTTTCGAGATGGGAAGAAGGAAAGATCCCAGAAAAGGATCTCACAAAATTTCTTGCCCAGTATCGTTCTTATGTCACGGACATAAGGTCAAATTTTGAGCAGGCATGCCGATATCCCGCCTCACGGATCTCGTTGCAGGAGCTTGCAACAAGCACCGTAAATGCCTTTGACCGTATGGAAGAGGCTCTGGATGCCGTGAAGGCTTCCCTGGACATGGGTGAAAGGGAGAAGGCTGCGACTTTCGCGAAGGACATTGAAGAGGCCGCCAGGGCTCTGGTTTTCTGTTATGAAGGCTTCCGCAAAGAGGCGGAACAGCCTCCGGGCCGCCCGTGCCCGTTCTGCCAGGGGTCGGTTCCCCCGGGGTCCAGGAGCTGCCCCGCCTGTAAGGCAGTGCTTCCGATCGGTCAGGAAGAGCAGCCTTTCACTGTGGAGTTTCTCGAAGGGGAAGGGGTCGCCGTGGGCCAGGGAGTCATCATGACCACCCATCTCAAGAGGCTCCTGGATGCCGTCTCCGGCGCCCTGGAACAGGGGGATCTTTCCGGTCTCTCGGCGACTCTGGACTGGCTTGAGGGGCGCCTCAAGGAAGTATCGCGCACACTTTCGGAGTATCCTCTCGGTGACCCGGAAAGGATAGAGGAATGGCCGCTCATTCAAGGAACCGCCCAACTTCTGGGAGATGGACTGGAGACCTACCTTCGGGGAATCTCAAGGATTCGCGATTTTACGGCATCCGGCGAGAAGAGCTGTGTCACGGAAGGGATCGAGATGGTGCTTTCGGCCTGCTCCAGATTACAGCAGGTTCAGCATATAGGCAAACTGGCGGACCGAACTCTCGAAAGGTCTCAGGAATCCCCACCTGGAGGCTTGCCGTCGCCTCCGCCGCTGCCTTCTTCCGTGGAGTCAGATTCCTTTTCGGAATCTCCCCTTTCCCGCACTCTGAAAGGGAACAGCGATTCGTGACCATAGGAATTCGAAAGGGCCTGCTTGAGGATCTCCCGTTCGTCCGCTCCCTTGCGATCCGGTCGGTCTCCTACGGAATCCCCTCCGGTAGAGATGTCTCTCCTGAAGAAGTAGGGAGCCGGCTTTTCAAGGCTCTGGAAGAGCTGGAGGTCGCCCTCACCCTACACGATGATTTCCTCCTCTTGATCGCGGAAGATTCGGAGGAGAACCGTCCCGTGGGGTATCTCATGCTCTTCACCAACGAAGAAGAGGGTTCCACAGGGGAAAAGCAGGCAGAGATCCACGACCTTGCAGTGGACAAAGGGTATTGGGGGAAATATGTTTTTCAAAAACTGGTGGCTCGTGCCGAGGAGGAGGCCCGGGCAAGGGGCATTCCGTACATAGTGGGACACGTGTCGGTAAGCAATGAGCGTGTGGTCCTTCCGGGAATAAGAAGAATGGGGTACCGGATCGAAAGGTACCAGCTCATGAAGCGATTGCTCTGAGCATTCAGCAGTAAGCCGGAAAATCTCCGCAGAAGACAGGCGCTATGGCCCAAAGCCGATAGCTAGTCTTTTCCCGCGATCATCTCATCCACGGAGAACTCCCCGCCGCCCAACACCGTCAGAGCCAAAGCAGCCCCCAAATTGACCAGGGCGAATTCCATTCCTCCTGGAAGAAAGAGCCCATTTTTCAGATGGACGGATACGATGGCCACTACCATGACCACAGAGATCAGAAAGGCCCCCAGCCTTGTGGCCAAACCGAAAAGGATCATCAGTCCCCCGAAGAATTCCCCGCAGGCTGCGAGAGTCGCCCAGAGTATCCCCGGGGTGAACCCCAATTGGGTTTGAAAGAACTGAGCCGTGCCCAACAGGCCGTGTCCGCCGAAGAGACCGAAAAGCTTCTGACTGCCGTGGGCGATGAATATGGTTGCAAGAACAAGGCGAATCGGCAATGTTCCCCACTCGGCCTTTGTTTCAAGAAATCTTAGCCACATGACGAATCCACCTCCCGAACCAGGACTGTAGTTCCTGCTATTTGATACCCTGATTTTGCCTGTTCCTAACAGGGCACAGGGGGGATCGGGGGAAACGTTACCGGGGGGTACCTTGGAGCTGATGGCACCAGGGGTCAGGAGCGTTTACGTCCTGGGAAGCTAGATAGGCGCGGTAACGGCAGCCACCTCTGCATTTCAGGTAATCGGCACATGAGAAGCAGAAGTCATTCCCCGCGAATCTGCGGAAAAACCGAAAAGATTCTCCATGATCCCACATCTCCTTGAGTCCCCTGTGGCGGATATTTCCGGCGCACATCTTCTCTTCCCCCAGAAGGCTGCAGGGGTAGAGATTCCCCAAAGAGTCCAGATAGGCCCGAACCTGTCCTGCGGAGCAGCCGAAATTGGAGAAAAGACCGGTATGCTCAAGAAGGTTTCGAGACTCTACAGGGAAAGAGACAGACGGCCCGTTTCCGCCAAACTCCTCGCTCAGAAGCTCGAAAGCCTGCTTGCACTCGTCGTATGTGGGCATGAGACTGTCGTTCTCGCCGATTCTCCCGTGAAACACAGGGACCTTGAAGCGGACTTCATCGCACCCGATCTTCTCCGCAAGGCTTCGAAAACTCTTGAGCTCCGAAAGGACGCTTCGGGTTGTGGTGACTCGGAGGACCACATTCTTGCAGCCTTCCTCTTTCAGAAATTGAATGCCCCTTAATGCTTTCTTAAAGGCGCCTTTTCCTCGAATAGCGTCATTAATTTCCTCACTGCTTCCATCCACACTGACTCCCAGGCTCTTCAGGCTCAAGCGAGCGAGCTTCTTCGCCTTCTCTTTCGTGATCAGGATTCCGTTTGTGACCAGTTCCGTGTGGACCAGGCGACGGGAAGCGTGATCCAGGATATCGAGAAGATCCTTCCTCGCGAAGGGCTCGCCGCCGCCGATGGAAAGGCCCCAGATTCCGAGGGCAGCCATCTGGTCAACAAGGGAGACGAGATCCTGGGACGACAATTCGTCGGGACCTCTTTTCCCGGAGGCATTGATGCAGTGCTTGCACCGAAGGGGACAGGCCTGGGTTATGGCGAGATTGATTCTGAGGGGGGCGCTGAGAAACTTCCGCCCCACTTCCACGGGTACTTCCAGCGGATCGGGCTGGGAAATGAAGCTGCCCCTGAATCGGAAGCGGTCATCCAGGAGCCCTTCTTCCCGAAAAAGGGAGAGGGTCTGGAAAAAATTCTCTCTTGTCGTGACTCTGTGAAACCCTTGATGCTCGTAAAGCTCTTCCGGTGAAAAGGAAAGCGAATCCTGGAGAAGTCGGGTTCCAAATTCATCCAAAGGCAGGTATCTGTAGCGGCGCCTGTCATAGATGAGAGACCCGAAATGCTCTTTTCTGCCGATGAACGGCATTTCTTCAGTCGTCTCGGCCGGCAGCGGTTGACACTTCCCTTTTAACGCTCCCACGGCGGGAGCGTATTCCAGACCCGGGCCGTGAAATCGTCATGATCGTGGTTATATCTGTGCACTCCACACCCCGCAGCCCCCAGTAGAGCGGCGGAACCCACGACTCCTCCGGTCAGCGTGAGCGCGGTCCTCAGTCCGAGGCTGCCGGTAAGTCCCGCAGAAATAAACGTCAGGGCGAGTGTCC
>JACPDT010000036.1:4899-25513 GCA_016183865.1 Armatimonadota bacterium
ACCGCAAGGCCTATCAAGGCGCCTTCACCGGCGTGGCGCCAGGCATCCCGGGAATCGTGCTTCGGCACATGGTGATAAAGAGTAACAAACCCATCGGCCGGAGGGTTTACCCCGTTTACGGCTTCTTCCACAGACTCAAATTTCTCAGGAGAACCCTTCACGAAATAATATTCTTGGGGATCTTTCTCGATTTTTTGAGCCAGAGTCGGGTTGCCCAGGTTGTTTGTGCGTGGAAATGCGCTAATGTTGAGCTCGATGCCCATAGAATACCCCTCCCCGTTTGTGTATAGTCTTCCATGATTCTAACGGGTGCGCCGGCTCAAGTCAATGAAGGAATTGTTAACAGTTCGCCCTCAGATATACTGTCCGCCATCTACCTTGATCACTTCGCCGGTGATGTGCCTTGCTTTTTCCGTGCAAAGGAAGACTACAACAGAGGCCACGTCCTCCGGACGGCCCAGACGACCCAGGACGATCTCCCGAAGGGACTGCTCCCTGGCTTCCTGCGGCATTTGAGCCACCATGTCGGTCTCGATGAGGCCGGGGGCAACGGCATTCACGTTGACTCCGAATCTACCAAGCTCCCGGGCCACAGATTTGGTGAGGCCGATGATCCCCGCTTTGGATGCGGCATAATTGGCCTGGCCGAATTTGCCTCTAAGGCCGTTTATGGAGGTGATATTGACGATCTTTCCTGTGCTTCTTTCCCTGAAATGAGGCGATAAGGTACGGATTGTGTGAAAGCAGCCTTTCAGGTTCGTGTCAAGGACAGCATCCCATTGTTCGGGACTCATTTTCCAGATTACTCCGTCCTGATTGATTCCCGCATTGTTCACCAGGATATCCACGGTTCCGAAGGCCTTCATCGCCGCTTTGACGGCGGATTCCACCTGCTCAAGGTCGGCCACATCCACCGAATAAGTCTGGGCTTTGACTCCCGCGCCCTCTGCCAGAGACGCAACGACACGGGCTTCCTGCTCCCTCTTTCGATAGGTAAAAGCCACATGGGCCCCTTCCCTGGCCAGGGCCAGCACAATGGCTCTTCCGATTCCCGCGCTTCCTCCGGTAACGAATGCCGTTTTTCCGGTGAGATCCATCTAGTCTCCTTCCTGTATTTGCAGGCTTTGGGCAACCTCAAAAATCGGGCCTGGATCTTCGTCCTTCAAACAAGTGCCGCACAGGGCATATCCCACGTTTTCTTTGAGCAAGAGAAAGACATGCCAGTGCTTGGGCTGCTCCGAGGTGAAATCAAAGGAAAGATAATAACCTTGAGCGTCCGGAGCGTCGCAGGTTTTCTCCTTCAAGAGTGGGGTGAACCGCCCGTCATTCATGAAGTAGTCGAAGAATATGTCACGGAAGACATCCCCGACGATCTCTCCCTGCGCAAACCGGGTGGGGACGAGAACCCAAAAACGGTAATCGTCGTTCTTCTTGCTGCGAAGAACGAGGAGCATCCCCTGAGGGGATGTGGTCACCCAGAATTTCTCGTCATAAGAGAGCCGGAGACCGAGGCGCTTGTTTTCATATTCTGCCATCACAGGCTATCTCACAAGGGTTTCCCGCATTTTCCACAGAACTCGAACTCCGAGGGAAGCCATTTCGTGCCACATTGGCGGCACGTCACGGTATTGGGGCCCCACAGGAATTCGCTCGATCCGCCTCCTGCGGCGATCTCCCTGAGCTGCCTGTAATCGGGCTCCCTTTTTTCAACAAAGGCATGCATCCCTTCGGCAGGCTCCCTGCTCGTGTAGTGCAGAGCGAGCCAATCCCTGGCATGACCGATGGTGGTGTGCCAGGCCAGGTCTTTCCAGAAATTGGTCTGCTGCTTGGTATATCGGGTGCATTCCGGGAACTTGTCCACAAGTTTCTGGGAAAGGCGCGAAACCGCCTCATCCAGGAGGGAGAAATCCACCTTGTTGGCCTTGTCCCGAAGGGCTCTTTGTGCGTCCTGGAAAGTTCGAAGGCTCAGGAAGTGCCCGTCAGGGCCTTTTACACTGGGGACCACTTCATTCGCAAGTCCCCAGTCCAGGGCGGTGTACGCATCTATTTCCTCGCATAACATGAGAATCTGTCTAGCCCTTCGATCCCCCACAAAAATGGGAAGCCACTGCGTCGCTCCGCCGCAGGCCACGCTTCCCACACGGGTGCCCACCTGGCGGATATATGCGTGTTCCGCCATGACGGCGAGATCGCAGGCCATATTGAACTCATTTCCGCCCCCCACGACCATTCCGTTCAATCGGGCCACAGTGGGTTTACCGATGTTCCGGAGAAGGTCGTGGCATTGCACAAAAAGCCCCATCCACTTCCAGTATTCTCTGGGTTTTTTTGTGTACTCATCGGCGTATTCCTTGACATCCCCGCCTGTGCAAAAGGCTCGATCACCGGCGCCTGTGAGGACGACAACCGCCACCCCGTCATCCCAGGAAGCGTCCTGGAAGGCCAGGATCATCTCCTTCAATGTCTGGGTGCTGTAACAATTGTACGCCCCGGGGCGATTGATGGTTACAGTAGCCACCCAATCCCTCTTGGTGTACAGTATTTCCTTGAAATCGAACGATTCTGCAGCTCTTGCCTCGAATTTTTCTCCCGCAGTGGCTATGGCCATTTCTTTCCTCCTTGCCCCAAGGGTTTGGTTCTTCCTATTTCTTGATCTTGAAGGCGATCTTTACTTTAGCCTGATACTCGGTGACTTTCCCGTTTTCGATTCCGCCGCGCAGCTCCGCCACTTCGAACCATTTGAGGTCATGCAAAGTCTTGCTCGCTTCGGTGACCGCCGAGCCTATCGCGTCTTCATAGCTGGTCTGAGAGGTTCCAAAAAGCTCGATTATTTTGTACGTTGCGCCCATCATTATGCCCCTTTCAAAATGGTTTGAAAGCGTTCAATTCCTTATCCTGACTGCTGAACGCTTGAGAATCATAGTGTTCTCGACAGAATGATCTTTTCCTTGTAGGACCCGGGGAAGTAATGTAGAGTTGATGTGGATGCAATTGAAGGATCAGCCGAAGTACCCTTTTATGGTCTCCCGCTCCTGATAAAGCACTTTTCCGCCGAGGAAGAGGGCTGCAGCGACCACAGCAGGAACCCCACCTCCGAGAGCCGCCGCCGCGAGGGACAGGCCCATTCCGATCCCCATGGAACCTGTTACGACCTTATCTTTGTCTTTTTCGTGAATGCCGTCATAGAGTTTCTTGCTCCCCACGGCAACATCAACAGCGCCGTGGGCGACCCCCCTCTTCGGCGCCGTGCCCCGCGAGAGAAAGGGCGCCGAAGCCTGTTCTGGCCGCCAGAATGCCCGCTCCTGTCCCCTCCAGTATCTTCTCGGATGACTTCTCCGCTATACCCTCCTTGATATGGGAAGCTGCGAGGGCGGTCATCCCTATGCTGATCACAGCAAGACCCGTTGTTCCGCCGATGACGGCCCCTGCCAGTGTGCCGGCCATCTCGGCGGCTTCCAGGGCAAGATAACTGCCGGTCATGACGTGTGATGCCGTTTCTTTTCCTTTTGCGACGCGACAGGGATCCGATTTCCCGCCGATGATGCCCGTGTCTTGAGGGTTTCTTTCATCGGATTCGGTGATCTGATTCCCGGCAGGGCCCTCCGAACCGGTCGTCCCGGAGATCCCTTTGGATGCCACGGGCAATAGAGATGGAAGAGCTGAAGGCGCCAGGTTTCGCGTGTTCACAAGTTTCGCATCAGACATGGCCCGGATCCCCCCTCCCCCGATTCACGCAGTCTTACGTTATTGTACCGTGAATCGCGATTCCTGTAAAGGGGGGGAGGAAAAGGACATGAAAGCAATGCCATTGAAGAAATGCAACCTCGCAACCGGAAAAGGAGGTTGATTTATGAGCCGTAAATCAGGATTTTCCATTACCCTCGCAGCGGTCTTTTTCCTGTTTTCATTTTTTTTCTTCGCAGGCCACCGACCTGTCCGTTCCCAAGTCAATGGGGGTACGCCAAAGGGGTACATTGATGTCCACATGCACCTCAGGGCACAGGGAAGAGCTGCCGGCGGGCAGCGGAGTCCGGGCCCCGGGCGCCGTCCTCCTCTGGAGGCGAGACAGGGGAGGCACGGAGGAAACCAGGATCTCGCCGCTGCCGCAGATAATCTGATCTCCATCATGGACCGCCTGGGCATCGCTAAGGCCATCATCCTGCCCCCTCCCCAGAAACCCGGGCAGCAGGGAGCACACACATACAAGAACCAACTCGGAGCAATCCGTAGCCACCCCGACCGCCTTGTACTGGGCGCAGGCGGCGGTGAGCTGAACCCGATCATTCAAGGAACCGACCCATCGTCTGTGACGCCCGCGATTCGGGCGGAGTTTGAGCGGAAGGCCGAGGAGATCATACGGGACGGGGCCCATGTCTTTGGCGAGATGACCTGTCTCCACTTCAGCTTCGGTCAGACCCATGTCTTTGAGCAGGTTCCCCCTGATCATCCTCTTTTTCTTCTTCTTGCGGACATTGCGGCCAAAAACAACATCCCCATTGACCTTCACTGGGAAGCGGTCCCTGAGGAAATGGCGACACCGCAAGCCCTGATTGAGCGAAGCTCCAACAACCCTGCCCGCGTCCAGGCAACGGTACCAGGGCTCGAAAGACTCCTCTCCCACAACCGAAAAGCCAGAATCGTCGTTGTCCATGTGGGCTGGGACAACACCGGTTATCAGACCGTGGATCTTCTTCGCCGGCTTCTCAAGACCCACCCAAACCTCTATTGCGGCCTCAAGTTCGTCCGGAAACAGTACGAGCCCTTCCAGAGGGGCAACAACATGGCCGATCAGAACCTACGGATCAAGCCTGAATGGGTTCAGTTGATGAGCGACTTCTCTGACCGGTTTGTGGTTGGAGCCGACGAGTTCGTAGGCACACAGGGAAGCAAAGGACACGGGCCCCCATCCCTTGAGGATACGTGGACGATCATTGAGCAGCTTCCTGCCGCCGTTAGGACCAAAGTGGGAAGGGATAATGCAGCAAGGATTTACGGCCTGTAATCTGTCTGTGAGGTGCTGATGGTATGGCAGTTTTTGTCTATGGATTGCTGGCTTTCCTTCTTTTCATTGCCTTCATCTGGTTCCTGATAAAAGTGATCGGTGGCACAGCCAGGGCCAATCGGATCAAGGCAACAAAGACCCTCTCCCTGAAAGAGGTGCAGGATGCCCAAAATGAGCTTTCAACAAAGCCCCGTTATGTGGAGCTACGGGGCAAGATCGAATGCGCCCAGCGTATCAAGCCGCTTTTTTCCGATGCGGCGGCGGCGCTCTATGAGCTCAAGGTGCGGCAGTATTGGACTTCAGGCTCCGGTGACAACGAAAAAGACCATGATGAGCTGATCTGCAATCACAAACAGGCGGCCCCTTTTCAGATCACTGACGGCAAGACATCTTTGCCTATCACGGTTTCTCCGGACTTGCGGACCGATCTGGAGGTCAAGAATGAAATCGAAAGAGGTACTCCCCAGGAGTTGGAAGGCCTGACATACAAAACGATGCCCTCCGATGCTCGGGAAATCAGTTACGAGTATTTGGAAAGCTATGCAACAGCGGGGCAGAACATCTACTTCATCGGGAACCTCCAATACAAGGAAGGGCGTTACCAACTGCTTCCCGGTGGGACGGTTTCGCTGATCAGCGACAAGGCGGAAAAGAAGGTGCTCCGCTCGGAAGCTGGTCGGGCAACTGGAGATTTCCGACGGATGCTGTTTTGTCTCTTCGGGTTCGCAGTCGCCTTCATCGGGTTCTACGGCAAGCCCGAGGGTGTAGCTGATGTGCTGCGGTCCGTGCTGGATTTCGTCCTGGATATCCTGTCTGAGCTGGATTAGGCGTCATCCAGGCCCTGGACTGCAAACAAGCGTAAGGGGCAGATTATCGCGGCAGGGTGGCGAGATGTATTAGAATCTCGGACTGGGTCTTGTATGTGTCGCAGAGTTTCCGAAATTCCTCCCTGTTCAGGATCTTCTCCACATATACTTCGGCAGTGACGGGGTAGGCGAGGTTCCGGGATGTTGAATGGAATCTCAGTTCCCCGTCGGCTTTCTTGCCGGTCTTTGTGTCTGTAACGGTTGCTACCGGGGTCATTTCGAAGCTTATGGATACGCGCTTACTTGTCCAGCCTAGAAATGCCCAGACTTTTGTTTTTTTCCGCTCTATGTCATAAAAGACGGGGACCATCATCCGGGCGTCCTGTCCTATGTCCGGATCTTCCGCGAGACTCCGGCTCCACTTCTCAAAGGTCTCAGCCGGGCGGTCGGAGGCGAGGGACGGCTCAGGGCTCATTCCCAATTGGTGACTCACTCGAATATGGGCCCCCAGGAAGAGGTTTTCCATTTCCGAAAGCTCATCGGCCAGATTGGGCTTCACGGGGCCTTTGGAAGTGACCCTGTGCATATGTTTCAGCCCCTCCTTGCCGAAGGTTTCCTCAATGACGGCTCGAACAAAGCGATACGCCAGCGCACGCCTCAAGTAGAAGGTTGGAAGAGGCTCGGCGCTCAGCTCCGGGTAAATGTCAATAACAGGGCGCTTCTCCCGATGACCGTCAGGGAGACCGGCGCCCACTGCGGGAATCTCGAGCTGCTTGATGTGGGTTTCCCGGGTCAGCGCAATGATGCCTTTGAAAAGCTCCAGAAGCTGTTTCGTATAGGTCTCTTCAAGCTTCAGATGCTTCCCTTCCGGCATTTTCTCGGGAATCACCAGGGGTTCCAGAGCCCATGTCTGGTGGTCGTACCACCCTGATTCCTTTGTGGGTGTGAGCTTCAGCTCACCTCTTCGGATTCGCTTGATCATTTCCTCGGCCAGGTTGAAACCTTCGGGTATGGGGCGATTTCCAAAGAGCTTCTTGATAAGCTCCGTCTCGTGAGCCATGGAAGGGGGAAAGAAATACATGCCCCTCGAAGGAGCTTCCCATTTTCCCTTATCGGCTGCGAGGAGAAGGGGCCGCAAATCGGGTTTTACCAGGGGATTGGTGAGTTTCCCGATAAGGGCGAGATATCCTTCATAAGTGGCGCGCAGCTCCCCGTCATTGCGGATCGCCTTCACAAGGGCCTCGATTCCGGCTTTCCCCCTAAGCTCTTTCTGGAGCATTCGATCCTGCTGGAAAATGGATTCAAGCTCCCTGGACCAGGTGTAAAAACCGATGGCCTTGGATTGAAGGGGATCGGCCCGAAACTCCTCGACCGAGCGGGAGACGAGGGGCGCCAGATTGGCGGAAATCTTCGGCTTCAAGCCTCCAAGCTCAGCGGCGCCCAGCACGATATCCAGGACGGACTGAAAAGAATTCGGATCTCTTGCGATGGAATTCTCGATGAGCCTTGTCAGGACGAGCTTCTTTCCTGGAAAGGGTCCCTCCCCCTTTTGAGCCGCAAGATCCACTGCCGCATAGAGCCCGTCATCAAACTGCTTGGCTTTCTGGGCAAGGACGGAAGCCGACACAAACTCGCCTGATGACAGGTCGGAGAGAGTCGGATAAATGGGGGCTTCCTTCGTCTTTCCTCCCTCAAAATACCCGCGCTCTTCCGGAATGACAAGTCTCAATACCTGACCGGAGAGGTCCAGGTCAATACGATAGCGGTCTTTTACGATTGTGCGCCCAGGAGTCAATTTTCCCGCCTCCCCGATTCCAAAATGTGAGACAACGAGCAGTGCCAGAATGAGAAGTGTTCTTTTCATTTCGCCTCCACGGTCAGAGTAAGCTGGGTGGAAGACCACACTCTTGGGGGAACAGGGACCTTTTGAGAGGTCCCCTCCATGGCATGGCGCAGAAGCTGCGCCAGGGGGTCATTGAGATTGCGGGATCCGAACCTGGCGTCCCGGGACACTACATAACCCAGATCCACTGGATTTTGTGTGGCTATAGCAACAAAAACCTCCCGTCCCGTCGGCTCATCGGTCTTGAAGGGGACATCGAAATGCCTTTCAGGGGCCAGCTTGTTGTCTTCCACATTCTCGGAAATCAGCGGGTACTGCACCTGTATCTGGCCATCGGGGGTGAGATCGAGGAGAGTCACATACCAGGTCCGATTCGGATCCTTGTTGTACATGCGGACAGCGAACTGATCCCCAGGGCGCAGGCGGTATCCACCCCCCTCATTCCGGGGCAGCTCTTCCCGGGTTTTCCATCTCCCATCCTCTTCTTCAATCCTGTGGAGAGAGAGGCGGATCGGCCGCTCCGGATTACTGAGATTATTCAGGGCGAGCACGAGCTTCCGCCTGGCAAACCGCTGCAAGAGAAGCCGGACCTCGTCAGCCTTCATGCCTGATGCGATGAGGCCCCGGTCGTCAAAGACCTCATATCCGGAAGCGGTCAATGTGACCGACAGATCATCGGGCTCGCCGCTCCCGGGCTTAAGAAAGTGAACCGGCGACTGGGAAGGGACGGTGGATTGAGAACGCCCGGGGGACACAGGACCAACCTGGAAAGGCATGTCCCCCAGAGCTGATGCGGACTTGTCCAGCCGGACCCGAAGCCGGTTTTCCCCATAGATCAGGGCTGTCACGAAGACCCGATAAAAGGATTTCCGGTCCCTGGAGATGGGTTTGGCCCCCTCAGACGCTTTTGCGGTTGCATCGAAATCCCTTGCCTCGGCGATGACGGCCTTTGCAATGGGAACCCAGCGCCCGGGGTCCGGTTCCGAAGCCTCGGAAGGGAACACGGTCACTTCAGAGCCTGCCGCGATTCCGTGAAGGAGGCCTCCGTTCATAGTAAAGGAGAGACCGTCTGCTCCGATCTCTTCCACCAGGAAGTAGGGCCTGGGGTCGGGCCCGACGCCCCCGAACACTTCCTGTCCGCGGTTTCCCTCGATCTGGGGGTTCTGACGCTCCACCCCAATGTTTTGTCTGATATAGTCCATGAGCTCCCCTGTCGTGAATCGTCCGGGCATGAGCAGGACCTGGCCGAGAATCCGGGTGAATCGTCCATGGGCGAGGGTTTGGCCCGGCGCCCCCTTCTCCCCCTCCAGGGCATCAAATCTGTCTTCAACAGCAGCCTGGTCGGTTCGGCAGGCGGCAAGGAGAACGTACCTGTTGCGGGACGCCTCTCCCCGGGGGAGCCAGTCCGACGCCTCAGGGGCGAGGGCTGTTCGCTGCTTGAAGGTGGGCTCAAAAGGGAAGTCCACCTGGCGGATGGTTCCCCCGCCTATCTTCCGGCCCATGGCGCCCGAATGACAACTGTCGAAAATCAGGGTCACTCGCCGTGTTTTGGCGGAAAGAGAGGCCGCGAGCTGCTTCATTTCCTTACCGGTAATGATGGTCTTAAGAAAGCCCTCCCTGCTCTCCAGGGGGGATGGCGTATCGGACGGCACAATCCCTGAGGAGACTCCGGACATGCTCTCCTGGTCCGGAACCCTTGTCCCATGGCCTGCATAGTAGAATACGACCGTAGTTTCCTCGCTCGCCCTTGCTATGAGGTGCTCGCGAAAGGCTTTCAGGATTTCATCCCTGGTAACAGGCACATCGGGGCCGCCGAGCTTCAAGATGGAGTCCTGGGGAAATTCGTATCTGGCTTTGAGCACCCGTTCCATCAAGAGAACGTCATTCCAACAGCCGTTGAGGTTCCTGAAATTCTCGTACCGGTTGATCCCTACAAGGAGAGCAAGAGTCCTGGGGGGGGAAGAGGCGCGGGCCTGTCCGGAGGCGAAAAGGAGAAGAAGAACAACGACTGCCGCAAAAACGGGTTTTCTCGGGCTTTTTTTCATCTTAAGTGACCACCTGGATTCTTGCCACATATCCCCTTTCTTACACCACTGGCACGATTTCCCTTCAGCCCCGCAATCTCAAAATTCTCCGCGCCTCCGTCTCCCTGCGGCCACGGTTCCGCGGCCTCACTTCCCTACTGCCCAATCTCCGCCTCCTTCCCGCCGGTGGAAGACCCTGGGCGTCTGAACGGGGGAAGCGCCCGGGGAGCCGAGGCGGATTGCTTTTTCCTTTACGTCTTTCTGTCCCAGGAGGTGGGGAACGCGAGATACGGCAAAGTCCAGCCAATCTTTTGCCAGGAGCCTCCCATCTCTGCGAGGGGAGCTCGTGAAAGCCTCCTTGATGAGGGCATAGGTCAACAGGCCGTGGCCGATTTGCCTGCCGCCGATCTGCCACGCCTCAAGGGCTGCTTGTCGGCTCTGGGATGCCGCGAGGACTTCCATTCCCTTTTCCCAGGCCAGTTGAATCAAACCCCTGGAATTCATGGGTCCCCGACGCCATTCGTCCGATTCCAGGGCCTGACCGGAATGACAGGCATCCAGAATCAGGGCGGTCTGCTGTGCCGAGAGGTTCAAGAAAATCGGCTCCAGATCGGAGTCCTTGATCCCGTGCCGGGCCAGGTCGGACTCGTCCCCTGTTTTGCCCAGATCGTGAGGAATCAGGTAGAAATGGCCTTTGTGCAGGATGCCATGTCCTGAATAGGAGACGATCACCGTGTCCTCCGGCTGGACACGAAGGGAGAGCTCCCGAAGGGATGCCAGAATATTGGACCTTGTAGCGCGCTCATTCGGCAATGTCTTCACATGAATTATGTCCTGTGCAAAAGGCAGGTTCTGCTTCAGCGTTTCTGCCGTCTCCAAGGCATCCTTTGCCGCATAGTTGAGATCATAAGAGGAATCGCCGTACCGACTCACGCCGATTGTCAGAACATAGGCACTGGGCCTCCGCGCAAGCGACGGGGCCCCCGTCACTCATGCACTTGCGTCCTTGCTTTTCACCTGGTCTCGATTGAAAGCATAAGCCGAAAGCAGATTCTCTCCCGCTACGACAGGGATCCTGGCAGTCAGGGTTCCGGGTTTGCGGAAACCGGGCCATCGGGCGACAAGGTTGCCGTTTCGAAAAAGACGCACATCCCGGATGCCGGAAGACATGGAGCGGCTTGTGCGGGGCCCTCTCCCAGCCCCTCCCACGCCCTCCTCCGAAACTCGAACCGCCACGGAGATCATGCGGGAGCGGGCCTGGAGAGGAGCCTTGATGGAAACTCCAGGAAGGCGACGGTCTTTCTCCGCGATGGTAAGGGAGGCCCGTGCATCGCCCCGGTCTCTCAGAGTCTCGGGGATGGCTTTGCCCTTTTTGAAGATATCGGACAGGAGCCCGGGCTGATAGAATTCGTTGAAGTACTGCTCAGGCTCCCTTGTCTCGAAGATATTACCCCCAAGCCGCCAGAGAATGCGCCTCATTCCCGCAGGGGTCCCGTCAAAGAAGCCCTCAGGTGAAACTACAAGCCAGTCTTTGCCTTGATCGAACGCGAACGCCGTTGCCAGTAGTTTTCCTGTGGCCGTATTCCAGAACTTGATTGAGCCGTCAGAGCTTCCTGTCGCCAGGATGGGGGAATTGGGGCTGAAGACTACGGACATGACCCCTGCGGAATGCCCTGTCAGCGTAAAAAGGGGCTTCCCTGTGAGCGGATTCCAGAGCCTTGCCGTGCCGTCAAGGCTTCCTGTCGCTAAGACAAGGCCATCGGGACTGAAGGCCACGGAATAGACCCAGCCCGAGTGATTTCCGAAGGTGCCGCGGAGCTTGTGTGAAGCCGCATCCCAGAGATCTGCCGTGCCGTCTTCCTTTCCTGCCGCCAGGATCCGGCCATCGGGACTGAAAGCGACGGAGAAGATTTTTGAACCTGTTTCCAGTGTTGCCAGTACCTTGCCTGTGGACGTATCCCAGAGTTTCAGGCGCGAGTCTTCGCTTCCAGTCGCCAGTATCCGGCCATCGGGGCTGAAAGCCGCGGATCTGACGGCTTTCGAGTGGCCTTTGAGGACGACAAGGGGCTTCCCTTTATCCGGATCCCAGAGTTTGAGTGTGTCTCCCCCTGTTGCCAGGAAGCGTCCATCCGGGGTTGCGGCAATACACCAGATCTCATCCCTTTGCCCCACGACTCTTTCCCCAAGGCTTTGAATTACTTTCCCGGTATCCGGATCCCATAACTCCACTATTGCATCGCCGCCCCCGGTTGCGACGAAGTGGCTGTCTCCTTTGAAGGTCATGGCCTTTACCCATTCCGAGCTTCCTGCGAGTGGTCCGGCCAGGAGTGTTCCTGTGGCCAAATCCCAGAGCCTGGCCGCATGGTCCATGTACCCGGAAGCCAGGAGGCGGCCGTCCCTGCTCATCGCCATGGATAGAACCCACGCCGAGCGACTCGACAGGGAAGCCAGGACCTTACCGCCGGGGACGCTCCACAGCCTTGCCGTAGTGTCGTCACTGCCTGTCGCCAGAATTTGCCCATCAGGACTGAATGCCAGAGAGTGTATGCCATGAGTATGTCCTTTGAAGGCGGCAAGCAGCTTCCCGGAAGCCGGATTCCAAAGTTTGGCCGCTCCATCGAAATGATCTCCGGAGGCGAGTAGGCGCCCATCAGATCGCCATGTAACGGAATCCACCGCATGGGTGTGTCCCTCCAGACTCGCCCGAAGCTTGCCTGTCGCCATGTCCCACACCTTCAACTGCCCGTCTTCGCCGCCGACGGCCAGTGACCGGCCATCAGGGCTGACGGCTGAGGACCAGATCGGGGTCGGGTGCTCGATGAACTCTTCCCGCCCCTTTCCTGTCTCCACATCCCAGAATCGCACGGTCCTATCATCGCTTCCTGTGACCAGAGTGCGGCCCCGTGAAGTGAAAACGACGGTTCGAACCGGCGCCGTGTGTCCCTTCAATAGGGATCGAGGTTTGCCTGTCCCCGCATCCCAAAGCCTGGCCGTCCCGTCCATGCTCCCGGAAGCGAGGATCCGGCCATTGGGGCTCCAGGATAAGCCCCACACAGGGGCCGTATGGCCTTTCAGGGCCACTCGTCTTCTTCCGGTAAGGACATCCCAAAGGGTCACGGTGTTTCTGCTGCTCCCCACTGCCAGGGTCCTTCCATTGGGGCTGAATGCGACCGATAGGAGCTCTCCGTCCCCCACGAGGGTGGCCAGCAGCTTTCCTGCGGGCCCATCCCAGAGCTTCGCAGTGCCGTCAATACTTGCGGTTGCGAGGGTCTTTCCATCGGCGCTCCAGGCAACGGACATGATGGGGGAGGTATGCCCGTTCTGCAGGACGAGCTCGGGCTTTGTCGTCGAAGCGAAGACTTCGAAATTCGAAGAAAAAAGAAGAAGCACGAAGGGAATCCAGGCAATGGGTGAGGAGAACCGGCGAATTTTCATGGCGCCTCCGGGAGCATGGCTTTGGCCTGTACCTTCTCCATTTTACAGGCTACGCCCTGTTCGCTACGCCCTTTGCGCTATCAGCCAACCGCCTTCGCGGACTCGCCGATATCTCATTCCGGCGGGTCCGCGAAAAGTAAAGAAGTGGATTCCTGAGATTGCCGGGCTCACGCGACGGATGCTTCCTCATCCGTCCGGCGCCAGCGCCTTTCCCCCTCGAAATGGATAGCCTGCTCCTGTAGGGTGGGATGGGAATGAAAGGATCGAACCCACTCGCAGCCATAGTGGGTCAGATAGACAAACAAGGACTCCCTGTCCCTCAGATACATCCAAAGAGGATGTCCGTAAGCTTCTGCGCAGGCTTCGGTGCACACCCCCGCCATCCGCACGACGCCCTCTTTGCTCAAACCGGATGAAACTTCGTAATCCACGTCTGAGGAAAGCTCCTGGGTGTCGGCGATCATATTCAGAATGCCCAGAGATTCAGCGCTCTCTTTCAGTTTGGTATGTTTGCCCAGCGTGAAAATGCTTCTTCCATATCCGTGTATGACATCCGTATGGTCTGAAATCATCCGAATGGTTTGCCATGCCTCCTCTTCCGTCTCGCTCGGGAATCCGAAGAAGATGTAGGCGAAATTATAAATGCCTGTTTCGGCGGCCTCGCGAAGAATATCGAGCCTTCGATCCAGATCCACCCCTTTATTGATCAGCTCCATGATCCGTTTGGAGCCGGATTCGATTCCCCACAGGATCATTCTCAAACCGGCATCGTAAGCTTTTTCGAGAATTTCCCTGTTGAAAGCGCCTTCTGTTCGGGCATTGCAAAACCAGTAGACATCCAGCTTCTCGGCCTTGAAGCGGTTCGACATCCTGCGCATCATGGCCGGTCCGATCGCTTCGTCAATGAATTGAAAGTGCCGGATACCGAAGCGGTCCCTCAGGCTCTTCATGTCGGCGACCAGGCGATCCAGGCGACGGACGCTGAAGTGAATCCCGAAATCGGTGTCGCAGAAGGTGCACTTGTTCCAGTAGCAGCCCCGGCTCCCTTGCATCGTAATGACCGGATGGGGCGTCAGATACTTGTGCAGTGGGAGTCCTTGCAGATCCTGAGGCCCCCGGGTCTCCAGGCGCAAGGGGGGGGCTGCTTCGGTTTCCCGCACCCGTCCATCTGCATCCAAATAGAGGCTGGACGGCGCCTCATCAAGGGACGCCCCCCTTGCCAGTGCTTCGCAGAGCCTCGGGACGATGACCTCCCCTTCGCCGAGGGCTACGGAATGACAGAAGTGCTCAAAGAATTCAGGATGGGCGAGGAGGACATCTTTGACACGGTAGAAGAAATTGCCGCCGATCTGGACATGACACTCAGGGTCTTCCTTCTTGAGCATTGCAGCCAGTGTAAGTCCGGGAAGCACCTGGGAGAATGCGTTGATGGAGATTCCGATGACCCGGGGCGATTCCTCGATCAGATCAGGAACCCACTGTTCGAAGAAAGGATGGAACAGGTTGTTGTCTTCATCCTGGGAGGCGCGAATGATATCCTCCACGGTGAGTCTGACGGTTGGATCGCTGAAATCATTGATCGCAACTCGGCTCGGGTAGTTTGCGAGTGAGACGATTTCCAGGGCATGGTCAATGACGCCCATGGCGGGAATGAGAGAAGAGGGATCGTGGAACTTCGCGGGATCTCTCATAACGGCCACCATCTCTTCGACCAGGAGGGGTATCTGTTCCCAACTTTCCCTGCGACCTTCCAGGTAACGCTCAATGCCGATAAGACGTCCCCCGTCGGTTTCAAGATGGGGTCCGTAGTTGTTCAGCATGGAGTGAAACCTGATCCGGCGCGAGAGGTAGTCATACCTGAGGAGGGCTCTTTGTTTCGCATACTCCAGATACCGCCGGGTCAGGACCAGGTCATAAAACTCCACATTCAGGTCCACAAGCTTCACATTCAACCCGATGGATCGAAGATGTCCTCCCAGTCCGGTGAGGGCGAAATGAGGATTTTTCGGTGTCCATTGAGGCGGGAAGACCAGAACAAAGTCCGGTCTTCCCGTTCCTCTTCCCGAGCTATCCCGCTCGTCAGGGCTTGCTTGAATCACGTGCAGTCCCTTGCCTACGCTGCCGCCGCAGGATTGTTCTCCAGCACATAATTGGTCATGAAATTTATCAATGGCAGAATGTTCTGATCCCTGTTTGTTTGAATGGAATTCATCAGTTGATCGTGCTTCCCGACTCCCTTGTCCACCCTGGCGCCCGGCCCATAAAGGTTCAAACCGAGAAGCTGCTCTTTCGATTTGCGCTCATTTGCCAGATATTGATCATAAAGCCCGATCTTCTGGGAAACGAGATCCGCGGCATTGCCCCCTTTTGTTTTGGCGATATCGGAGGCCTGGGAGAACAGGTAGGGGATGAAAGGATCTTCATGAGCATTCATGACTGCCTGGGCGTTTGGATCAATGCCTTGAACCTGATTCTTGTCGTTGAATGCGCTGTTGAGCTGTCCGAATTGGGCGAGGGCTGCCGGATCGAGGTTTCCGAACTTGTTCTTCGCTTCATTCACGGCATCCTTGAAGCCGACATCCGAGTTCTCCAGAGTTCCGTTCCCGTTTGTGTCCACAATCTTGTCCCCATTGGCGAAGACCAGGGATTTGGTCTTGCCCTGCTCCTCCACCTTTACTTTGACGCCCGACTGATTAATCTCCTCTGCAGCTTTCTTGAAATCTACCTTGCCGCCGTGCTTGTTGAGAACATTAGCCACAGCCTGGGCGGTCTCGGGTTTTTTTGAGCTGAGATCATTCTTTGAATTGGTTTTCTTGGTCGGATCAACAACGCCCGCAGGGGCGATCTGTTTGCCTCCGCCCCCGCCGCCTCCCTGCCCTGCGGCGGCGTTCGCAAGAGCCGAATTCGAGCCCATCATGCTCGACAGCATCTGCGCCAGGGCCGAGTAGTCGGTCACTTCCATGGGATTTTTCTGTGGACCCTGCTGTCCCTCTGCTTCAGGATCCTCTGCCTCGCTGTTTCCCAGAAAAACCTTCCACCAGTCTTTGTTGCCTCCGATTGTTCCAAATGGGGTAATGATATTATCCTGCGACATGTATCTTCCTCCGCTCTGTTTGTAAATGAGCTTTCAGCCCTTTTGGCATGTACTTACCGCGCTTCGCTTACATGTTAGTTACATCCGGATCAAATTGAGGTCAAAGCAGAGCACAGAAGGTAAATTTTTTTGTTAAAAAATGTGGGTAACCGTTCAGACCCCCCCCTGAACGTATACGAAAATATGGGGTAACTACTCAGGGAGACAGGAGACAGAATTCAGAATAACCTGCGAATAGGTCTCCAACAGCTTGCTGACCTCTTCAAGCAAATCTCGTCGCTGACGTCCTCATTCTGACTCCTGCATTCTGTCTCCTGACTACGCATTGCTTGCAATAACAGACGGTTTGCCCAGGCGGAAGTTAACGAAATGTTCATTGCCCGCTTTCGCCTTTGATGCTATACTCTTTGACGGAACTAAGTGGGTCGAGACCCACTTAGAAAAATCAGATGCGAGGTAGGGAGGGTACCAGTATCATGATCTCAACATCTATCGCTTCTATTTCAACACTTCCTTCAATGCTTGAAGCCTCACGAAGACAATCCGCCGATCATATCGCTCATTCCTTTTCGAGGAGCGAGGCGAATATCTGGTCCGCAGGGGATCTTTCGCCACACAGCTCGAAGGATGGCCTCAGTCCGAAGGATTTCGTACAACCGGCCCTGGGTGTTCTCATCGGAGGGGGAGTGGGAGTTTGCAGCGGACTGGCCAATGGGGCGCTTGGAGGAATCACCGGGGGTTTCGTGGGGATAGGAGCGGGTGTGGCTCTGGGCCTCGCGGGAGTCGGCGGACTTCTGATCAAGCTGGGTGAACCTCCGGAAGATGCATACTGGCTGGCTGCGATCGTTGCCGTTCCACTCACCATTGCCGGCATGGTGGGAGGTGCCGTGGTGGGATCTTCCGTTTCTTCTCCTGTGGCTACAGTTGCGTTGGGCCTGGCAGGCGCCTTTGCGGGCCTGCTCTTTTCGGTTTCAGGAGATGCCTGACAGGAAAATACGTTTCCGAGACATATGCCTGGATGCGGTATCGGTTCGGCGGGCGCCGAGATTACCTCAAGCAGTGCTCGTCCGGAGCGTTCAAGTCGCCTGCGAGAAAAAGGGCTGCTGCCCGGCAGTTTCCACGGCAGACCATGTAATGAGGGCATTCCTTGCATCGGGGGTTCCCGGGGAGGCTTCGCAGGCGCTTGAATAATGGCGAATTGAGCCAGACATCGAGGATGTCTTTTTCCCTGACATTGTGCCCGCGCCACTCATTCCCTGTGAAGAAATTGCAGGGGGCCATATATCCTTCCGAATCAATGCCTCCGTTCACATTCCCCGCCCCGCAGCCGAAGCCCGTGTAAAGCCTTCCGCCTGAGCCCTCCGGGTCCATGGGGATGGACACGGGTTTTGAGAAGGTCCGTGCGAGCTTTGCCAAAAGATGTATGGACCGCACATATTCTTCTCTCGACAGCCATAGCCCTGACTGTTTGGTTCCATTGCCTGACGGCCTCATGGGGGTGAATCCGATGCTGTGGGCAGGGGATCTTTCGGCAAATCGGAAGATGTCCTCCAGGTCACGGCAATTGGCCCCGGTCAGGGTAAAGTGCAGGTTGATGTGATGATGCGTAAGCTCTTTGATCAACTGCAAGCCTTGAAGGGCCCGGGCGAAGGACCCTTTTCCGCGAACCGGATCGTGCGCGGCAGGGTCGGCCCCCTCAAAGCTCACCATGATGAATCTCAACGGTATCCCGTCCAATTGTTGGATCATCTGCCGATTCAAGACGGTCCCGTTCGTGGCCATAGAGACGGAAAGTCCCTTATCGGCTGCGTACTGAAGGATATGAGCCAGGTCTTTTCGCAGCATGGGCTCTCCACCGGCGACTTTCAGCTCAAAAACAGTCAGCTCATGAAGGCGGTCAATGATTTTGAAGCATTCCGACATTGAGAGCTCCCGAGGCTTCCCCTTTCCCGATGAATTCACACAATGAGCGCATCGCAGATTACAGGCACCGCGCATTCAAGGCGCCCTGCGGAGTGAGAAGGCCTGCTTCAGTCCAGCGGCTCAGGAACTGGTCCGTTCCTTCGGCGGTCAGAATGGCTCGGAAGGCCTGATGAAGCTCCTCCCGCGGACACGGAGCATTCCAAAGGAGGAGTGTGGATGCCTTGTCGAAGGGCAGTATCCGGTGATTGTCGCGATCAAAGAAGACGGAACCGAAATACTCCTTCCGACCCACAAACCGGGGAACCGTCAGGGTGTCCGCCCTGGTCACAAGAGCCGCCTCCTGAACAAAAACTTAGTGGCCCGCGACATGAATAACGTCAAGGCGTGATGGGATTTGTGTCGGGGTCACCTGGACACAGAGACCACGGAGAATCTCTTGCCTATTTATTCTTCTCCGTGCGCTCTGTGCCTCTATGTTGAGGTCGTTTTGCTGTAACTTCTCAGCAACCGCTGCTCACCGGCGGCTTGGGTGGCTTCGGAGCCGGTGCGGGCGGCTTCGGTTTTTCGGTGTGGGATGTGCAGCAACAACAGGACGACCCACTGCAGCAGCAGTCGGAATGTGTGGGAGGAGGAGAGGGAGGGGCAGGGGTTATGCTTCCACCGCCGCAGCCTGAGTTTCCGCCTCCACAGCCGGACTGTATCTCCTTGGCGTCATCGCTGGGGGATATGAGGGGCAACTGCACATAGTTTTGGAATTTGTAGGATGCGAGTTTCTGCACTTCCTGCTCCAGGTCGAAAGCCCCTCTCTCGAGGGTGCAGGAATCGCCTTGAAACGGAGATTCCTGGCTCTCCGGGGCGGTTCCTTGAAGGTTGCGAAGATAGGATGTACCTGAGAAGAATCTTGCTTCATTGATCATGATATTTCTCCCTCCGCGCACGAGCATGGCTGGTGCGGTGATGTATTGTGAGCGCGTGGCCTCAATAGCCATTATACCTTTCGCAAAGGACGCAAGCAAGCACAATGTGTGAAGGATTTGTAAATTTTGGGAGGGGAAATCAAGGACGAATCTACATGGAATGGATTTCATCCAGGGGATCATACTCATCTTCACCCATGATCTCACGGCGCTCGTCACCCGAGGGGCTCCTGTAAACCCGTATGACCTGCACCCTGAAGCCGGGAATCCCTTGCCTCATGACCTTTCTTCGCGTCCCTACCACACCGGGCCTTGTAACTTTGTGGAAGGGAATTCTCTCAAGAACCTGGGTCTGGATCTCTATCCGGTCTGAAAGGGGGGAAGGGGCCAGGGCCTTCACTACCAGATAGGAGGAGCGGCAGATGGAGACGATTGTTACAGGGAAGGGATGGGGGTTTCTGAACTTGAGATCCAGTGATTCCATATAGATCGTTGCATCCCGCCCCGGGGGGGCGGATCGGATTACATGACGATGGGGGGTTCTTTCCACGATCTGGAGGCCGCTCAGAAGGGCCACATTGTACAAGGCAGATGCCAGTTGACAGATTCCGCCTCCGGGTTGATCCTCAGGTCCTTCTTCCAGAAGGGTCGGCCCGGGGCGGAAGCCCTTCTCAGGAACCCTGGGGCCAAGGGTTTGATTCAGTGAGAAGATCTCACCGTGTGCGATCTTGTGGTGATTGGCCAGCCTGGAAGCCAGACAGATATTGGAAATCTGGGCTGGAGTCCGCCCTTGTAGAGAAGAGGTGTATGCTGCAAGAACGACGGCCTTAGGGCCGCGGAGAAGAAGGACCGTCACACCCCCTAGAAAACCGATCACAAGGATGGAGGCAATGAGTTGAGGCGGCTTCATGGCTGCCTGATGGTAAGAGAAGTCTCCTTCCCGTTTCCCCGCACATCGGGGCGATACATTCCGTACCCACGGGTCGGCATCACATGGTAGTGCCCGGGTACACCGGCGGACATTTCATACGTAAACTCCTGCTTTTCCCCTGCACGCAAGGATTTCACGAAAAAGGCCACCTTGTCGTCGTGAACTTCCTCCCTGGCCCACCAGTATGGATGATCAAAATAATAGTCTTCGCCCCGGGTTACCACTTCGCAGCCTGATGGAAGGGGATCCTCGAAAACGATATAGCGATAATTCCTCCTGGCCGAAAGGGTGAGGCGAACCAGGATTTTCTCTCCCGCCTTCACATCTCCTTTGATAGGGAATGTCCTGAACTGAATCTCACCCTTTTTGTCCTTGTATGGAGTGGCTCTCAGATACTCCCTGGTCAGGGTGATCCCTTCATCGGAGGCCTGAATATCTTCATCGTCCGTGACATAGGCGAGAGAGGAATCATAATACAAAACCCCTTCTCCCTTTTTGACGAAACTCACCACATTTCTTCCGGACTCGATCAAGGAAGTAGCGATGGTGATGGTCGCCTCAGAGAGGGGGAGATCGGGTCTGGAGACACGCAAGGACTTGACCAACTTATGATTCACATACACTTCCGCCGTATAATCG
>JACPDT010000036.1:25518-51581 GCA_016183865.1 Armatimonadota bacterium
TCCTTGGTGGACAGCCATCGGTTTCCTTTGCGGGAAGTGACGAGCCATCGGATTCCTTTCGGAATCAGGGGATCCTTCGAATCCTGAACCGTGAGCGCCCTCAGCACATAGGAGGTCGTTTCAATGGAGTTGTCCATCCATTCGTATGCTTCCCCAGCCGATGCGTTCCAATAAGCCTGCGTCTCTGTCGTCACGGCCATTGTTCTCAAGTCCTGACAAAGACTGTCTCTTTTTTCAGTATCCCCCAGGGAATTGGCCGTCAAGGCAAGGAGGGCCGTTCCATAAGGACTGAGCGCCTTGCGGGACCCATGGAGAGTGCTCAAAAGCTGATTTCGGAATTGCCCTGACCCTGGATAGGCGTAAGCCATAAAGGCCAGTGTATCCCATTCCTTCTTCCCTTTCTTGCCGAGGAGCTTCTGAATCTGCTCCTTCAGGGAGGATGTTCCTGATTCCAGAACACTCGCCTTTACCGGAAAGCCCGCAGCCTGGGCCTGCTGGAGTCCATAAATCACGTAAGCTGTTTGATGAGGGCTTGTTTCATCCTGGTGCCACCAGCCCCATCCTCCGTCGCCATGTTGATAACCGTACAGACGGACAAGCCCCTGGCGGACCATTTTGGGGAGCTCTCCATCCAGCTTTTCGTTTTTCATTCCAAGATCCCGAAGAGTCCTTGCTACGGTCAAATCGGGGAGGAGCTTGCTCATGGTCTGCTCCACACAGCCATAGGGGTAGCCTGCCAGGTATTCAAGCCCCTCGAGGAGCACATTACCGAGAGAAGGAGAGACGCGGATTCTCCACTTCAGGGATTCCCTGTTCGCTCCAGGGGGCAGAGAGAGCTCAAAGGAGCCCAGATCCTTGATTTCTCCTGCTCGAAGATCCTCACGGATCTGGCCGTGCGGCTGGACCGGCATCGTAAGCTCCATGGCATCCTGAACCCCTTCTCCGGAAGCGAAGAGGGTGACCCGCCCCTCGCCCACGTGGCTGGCTTTCGCTTTCCAGGTGAGCCGCTCGAGGCCCGAAGAGGGGATGGAAATCTCCTTCTCCGCAGGTTCCAGGAGGTCGAGGCCGGCTACCACGATTTTTGCCTTTACCTTTTGTTTCTTTTCCGTGTAATTGTGAACCACTCCGATGAGCTCCAGCTCGTCTCTGGTACTGAAAAAGCGGGGCGGCTCAAGACGAACCAGAAGGGGTTTGAAGGTCAGAATATTCCATGTGAGTGAATCGGGAAGCTGGAAAGAGACAGTTGCCCTTCCCGAGGAATCGGTGACCAGGGAGGCTTTCCAGAAAGCAGTATCGGGAAAATACTTGCGCACCTCGGCCTTTCCTTCTTTCCCCGCACCGCCGCTGTATGTCTCGACAACAGAAAAAGCCGTGTCCACACGGTTGTATTTCCTTGCATAAAAGAACTTGTCAATAGGAGAGACCGACTCTTCCCTTACGGCATAAATGGATTCATCCACAACCCCCAGGGAGACCTCGGAAACAACAGGATTTCCTCTGGCGTCGTTCACTTGCAAGGTGTATGTGGCTCGCTCCCCGGGCTTGTACCGGACCTTGTCTGCGGTGACTTTCACGGAAAGGACCTTGGACCGAATCGCCACCCGAAGAGATATCTGTTTCGTCAGGAACTGCTTCCCTTTCACTGCAGTCAGGGTGACGAACACATTGGGCCTGTATGTCTCCCGAATCGGAATGGAGACGATTCTAGTGCTTTTCGTGAAGCTCAGTACCTGATAATCGTACAGACGATCCCCTTCCATGGAGAGCAGGGCGAAAGGATTCTTCCCACTCACCCGCACCAGGAGACGGGCGGTGTCGCCGGGATGGTAGATTCTCCGGTCGGGAATAAGCTCCAATTGGGCGGAGTCGTATTCAGGGCCCTTGTATGTGTCCCCTGCTACATAGAAATACCCGGTTTCGCTTATCTTGTTCCCCATCTGATCTATGGCAAAAGCGATAAAGCGAAATGAGCCCTCTCCCGACACGGAAAGGGGGAACACCGCTTCACCTTTTTCATTCGTTCGAACAGGCTGCCCCAGGATGCGGCTGTATGTCTGCATGTGGCGCACGGAGTCCCACTGAATTGCTTCCACCTCAATGTGGATGTTCTGGTCCTTTACCGGGTGTTTTTCGTGATCCTGGGCCTTGACATGCAGGGAAACCGTGCCCCCAGGACGATAGACATACTGGTCGGTCCGGACTTCCATGGCGAAAAGCCCTGAAACAACCTTGATTGCCTTGCTTCCGGAGGCTTTGCGATAACTGGGATCGGTGGCCTCCGCTTCCACAGTCCATATCTTGTTTGTTTCCGTTCGTGGGGCATCAAGGGTCAGCTCCAGATCTCCCCGCTCATCGGTGAGTCCTTCCCCTTCGGCCACCACTTTGCCGTACCCTCCCCCTTCCAGGTCTCCCTCCTCATAATCGCCCCTGGGAAAGTAATAGAGGTCGCTCTCATAAACCACATAATTGATGCGGGCCAGGGCCACGGGTTCTCCGAAATAGTAGCCCACATGGATCTTTGCCTTCACTTTGGTGCCACCCATGAAAAAGGGCTTCTCGGGAAGCACTTCCACTTTGAATTCAGGCTTTCGATATTCCTGGAGGGAGAAATACTGATAATGATCCTGGCCGTTGTAGTGGGCGGTAATGGCGTATTCTCCCACAGGAAATTCTTCCGGAAGCCGGCATTCCCCGAAAAAGGAGCCGAAGGAAGTGGTCCTCAATTCCTGTTGATAGAGGGTCGTCTCATAGGGATCGGTGATCCTCACCCTGACGCTCGCGTCCCTTGGGACGCGAAGGCTCTCCCCTTCCCTGACGATTCCCTTGAAGTGGACGGTATGGTCGGGACGGTAGACTGGCCGGTCCGTGTACATATAGACTTTATCGTTTCTCTCCTCCCGGGAAGGGTAAATGTGACCCAGAGCCGGCGAGTCTCTATATCGGGCGACTACAAGGGCGCTCTCGGATCGGGGAGTTTCCAGATACAGGATTCCATCATCCTTCGTCACACCGGAGCGAATGCGCTGTCCCCCGCTGTAGATTGCCACATCGGCAGAGGAGCGGGGGCGGCCGTCGGAAAGGCGGGTCACATAAAAAAGGGTCTTCCCTGCACTGCTTTTTGCCACAAACCCGAGGTTTGTGACCGAAAACCATGTCCTGTTCTCCA
Source organism: Armatimonadota bacterium (assembly GCA_016183865.1). Classification (GTDB taxonomy): domain Bacteria; phylum Vulcanimicrobiota; class JACPDT01; order JACPDT01; family JACPDT01; genus JACPDT01. The sequence continues at coordinate 28,685 of JACPDT010000036.1, forward strand.
TGCCTGCCCCGGTGCCGGGTCCCTCCCGCCCCAGGGCCTGTCCTTCAAGAACATACACTCCCTCTTTCGGGACCGGAATCTGGACGGGCCCCTGGAAGGAGCCGTCAGCGGACCGGTTCACGTTGTGCTCCCAGGACCGGACAAGATCCTTCGGACCGACCGGGAGGGTGCGCAGATTCTCAAGGGTTCGCCCACTCTGTGCCAGTTCGGTTACCGAAACCTTGTAAAGCTTGAATCGGACTTTTTGGGCCATATAACCCGATATGTTCACAACCGGCATTTCGCTCGGCAGGAAAACCTTCATTCCTGTCCTCAAGTGTACTTCAGGCTCTCTGACCTTGAGGAAGAACCCTGTTTCCGTCGCGAGTCCTTCCCGGACATCCACTCCCGACTGTTCCTGAGTCCAATACCCATAAGCCTGAGCCCAGATTTCGCGCCTCCCTTCTTCCACTTTGGGAAAAGTAAAACGTCCCGATGAATCGGTGATGGTTTCCAGATCCAGGGAAGGAATGGACACAGTGGCATGCTGGACCGGCGCCTTGTCTTTGGCGCCCCTTACGGTTCCGGAGATCGTGCCTGTGGGAGTTTCCCCTGCGATCCAGAAAGCCAGAAGCACTCCCAGCCACAAAAGAAAAATCGCAGACAGACGTCTCTGGGGTGAAAAAAAGCTTTTCATGTCCTCATCTCCTGTGAGCACAAGGCATTATAGTGCTGCGCGTTGCAAACTGCACGAATTCACCGCAGAATGACGCGCTACGGGGTCCTGCCGCCTGCGGCAGCCCACAGTGCTCGCAAACTCCCATCCCCCAGTGGGACCCAGTTTGCTGCGCGCTTTAGGGCTCCCTTTCTATATACTATGGGAAAGTACCTCTGCCTCCCACTGTCGCACACGAAAAAGGGTTATTCTCGAAAGGAGACAGTCTCAAAGGCGATTTTTTCCACAAAGGCGCCCTCCCGAATTCCAGCCTTCCTCTTGCAGGCTTTCACCTGCCCTTTGAAGGTTCTCGCCTCCGCCGGGAGCAAAACACCCGCCCTGCCTCCACTCCGAACGAGGAGTCCGAAGCGAAGAGGGTCCCTGGTTTCGCCGGGGGCAAGGTGCTCAGGATTTCCCACAACGGAAATTACGATTCGAATCCTGGGCAAATCCCGGGAAGACAGAGGGGGATGCAGGGGATCCTCCAATGCCGCGGCCAGAGTGTTCTTGACGGTCTCTGCCGCGAGGTCCTTCTCGGTCGGGTGGAGGCTTCCCATGCAGCCGCGATTCCGTCCATCCACAAGGAGAGTCACAAAAAGGCCGGCACGGTGGCTCAGGGATTTCGGAACTTCCCGAGGCCACGACACTTTGCCTGTCTTGAAATAGGTTACAAGGGTCCTGCGGCTCAGGGCGAGAAGGGACCGGCCCAGAACAGGATCTTTCTCTCTGCGAAGGCTGCTGAAAAATGCGTCCTCCTGGGGATAGGCTGCACCAAAGAGGGCAAAGAGAGAACACAATAGTACCAGGCCGACTTGCCTCCTGAATCCGCCACCTGAATCTTGCCGCACGTGATTTCTTAAATTCTCCGTGCTCTCTGTGTCTCTGTGGTGCATTCCTTACTTGACTCTCCCCACACGGGTTTCTGGAAAATAATGCTCCAGAATTTTCTCTGCTCCATATCCCGCCTTCGCCATTCCCCTTGCCCCCCACTGGCAGAGTCCCACACCGTGCCCCAAACCGCGACCGGAAAAGCAAAATCGGCGTCCCTGTCTTGTGACCTGAAACCAAGGGCTTCCAAGACTTCCCCAACCCAGCGCATCCACGATTCTTGTCCAGAACTCATAAAGGGGAATTCGCCGTGAACCCCGGTTTCCCGCAAGAACTACGACTGATCTGCGGTCCCGACGATCTCCCTTTACGACCTGAATGTCCTGGATTTCCTCATTCCAGCCCATGAGTGAAGAGAGCTCGTCGGAGGAAATGACCCGCGTCCACCGGGAGTTTGACGCTTCCCGGCAGAAAGGCTTTCCTCTTTCCTGATCAGACACTCCCTTGAGATAGGGTAGATCCAGATCGGTCCGCCAAAGGGCGCCTGCCGAAAGAGTGTGTCCCCCGCAGGAGCTGTGATAGAAAACCCTTGCAAGGGCGCCCTTGTAAGTCAGCACCTGACCTCTTGTCGCTTGAAGAGCCCCATCGAGAGACGGGTACCTATCCCCTGCTCCATATACCTGACAATGGGAATTGTCGCAAAAATCGGCCCCTTCCTTTCCATGTCTCCCCCTCTCGCTCAGGGCAAAAGTGCGGCTCACGATACATTGCACTCTCAAGGCCTCCTCAGGAAATCGGGCAGAGATCTCTTCCGGAAGAACACCGGACAGGTATGCCTCAAGGCCGATTTCATCCATGAGGAGAAGGCCCCGTGCCCCGGAAGAAAGGAGGAGATCCCCCCTGGACACGGCGACTGCCGGCTCCCCCGATTGTCCTTCGAGGCATTTTATAATTATCTTTCCCCACGGTCCTTGCGCCGTAAATCGAGCGTAGTCGCCGGCACCTTTCGGCCCGAACGAGCCCGTCCCGGGCCGGAGGATTCGCCACCCGCCGTCGGCAAGCTCCACAATCCAGCGCTCCCCTTGTCTGAGAAGTGAGGTTTGACCGTCTGGTGTGGTGCAGACAAAGGAGGAGTTGATCGTGGAAAGCTCAACACGACCGGGGCGGTGTCTGTAAAGAAGAATGACCCGCACTACGTTCCCTGCTTTGCCCCCTCCCCCAGCCCCTCCCACAAATTTTGGGGACAAAATTTCGAAATTATCCCCCGAAATTACCCCCGGAGAGGGGACGGGAAATCGAGGGGAAACGGACACCGAGTGGCCGGGCGACAGGAAAAACAAAAGGCACACTGCCAGAGAAAGAAGACAAACATGGATCACTGCCCGTGATTTCAACATTTTTTGTGCTCTCCGTGCCTCTGTGGTGATGGATTGTGAACGAGGGGGATGACGCTACCTGTCTTCACGAAAGTAAACCTCCAGAATCTCCCTGGCCACGGGGGCGGCGGTTGTACCGCCCCTCCCATTGAAAACAAAAACCACAATCAGGATTTCGGGGTTCTCCGCCGGAGCGAAGCCACCGAACCACCCGTGATTACCTCGCGGAGATGCCCGAAATGTGGCTGTCCCGGTTTTTCCGAGAATTTGAGGAGGGGAAGAAAGGGAAGAAAAAAGACCCGGGTCCTCCGATGAAGTCGCGGAAAAGCCTCCTGGAGCGGCGCGTTGCGCGGTTCCACTCCTCACCGCTTCCTTAAGAGCCCGGCGGATAACCCTGAAGGAATCCTTTCCGGGACGGATCCAAAAGGCTTGCCTCCTTTCCCGCCTATTGTGCAACAGAAAACCGCGCCCCTTGCGTGCGATTGCCTGAAAGAGATTTCCCACTTCGAGAAGATCCAGTAATGGGGAGTCTTCACCATAACCGAGGAAACCGGCCTCTTTCCCGAACGTTTTCTTGCCGAACCCCAGAATCGCAGCATAGTGGGAGAGCTTTCGCCTGCCCAGTTTTCTCCCGAGTTGAAAGAAAAATACGTTACAGGAATGGGAAAGGGCTTCCTTCACGGCGATGAAACCGTGCCCATCCGGATCGCTGCAAGGGGGGACCTGCGCAGAAGAGTTGCCGCCCTGTCCAGAAACCTCCTTCGGGTGAAGGGACGACGCGGCTGGACACAGAAACCGCGTCCCCTCGGTGATGGCGCCTTCCTCCAGTCCGGCGTAGGCGGTTACGAGCTTCAGCAGGGAGCCTGCCGGAAACTTTCTCCCCCGGCACCTGGGTGTCCGATACTCGAGGAGAATCTCCCCGGAAGAAGGTCGGGCGATGAGCACGGCGCCTTCCCGTTCGTGAAGAGCGCGGCGCACGGCGGAGGAGAGATCGGGGGGAGGGGGAAGGGGGGCGTGAAGAGGCTGAATGGGAAAATCCTGAATCGAAGGCATCGCCGGTCCGCAGAATACATGGAAGGACAGGATAAGCACCGCCGTCCATCCCAACAAACAAATTCGCCCTTTTCTCTGCACCTTCTGTGACTCCTGCGCGGCTCATATTCCTGAATGTAACTGTTCACTAATGTAACTGTTCACTCCCACCTGACCTCCCCCTCAAGGGGGAGGAATTCGGGGCTTTGACGGTTACAATTCGCCTAAAGTCCTAGTACCCCCCTGTCCGAAAATCCTAGACAAAGCCCGTTCATCTTCCCACTCTTATAGTCATGTTGTCCCTTTACTGCCGCTTGAAAAAATTGTATGATTGGATCAAACCCAAAGTACGCAAAAGGCTGGCCTCACATGCCCCAGAAAATCGGTCTTTACGCATTGACACAGGACTCAGGGTTCGTGAAGAGCCTGAAGCAGTCTGCGCCGAAGGAGGGCTTTCAGTTCCTCGGTTTCGAATCCGAGGGAAGAGCGGCGCTGGCGAAGATCGCCAAACTGCTTCCTGACATTCTTTTCGTGGATCCTTCCCTCACGGGTCCGAACGGCGGAGACACCTTGAGCCAGATCAAGTCGGAGAGCCCGTCGGTGAAGCTTGTGCTTCTGGCCGATCCGGCCACTCCTTTGGAGACTGTGTTTTTCGGCATCAAGAACGGCGCTTGCGGCTCAGTGAACCGCCTCGCGCCATTGTCGGAACTCTTAAGGGAGGTTAAAGATCTTTATAAAGGTAGAATCCTTGTGACACCGGAAATGGCTCAGCGAATCCTGGACGAATTTCAAATTCTGGAAGACGGCGCCCCTGAGCACCCGTCTTTCGAGTCCCTGTCGGAGTCGGAATACAGATTGCTGATGCTCGCCATCGAGGGCCATTCATTTCAGGAATGTAAGAAAGTGCTTGAAAAGAGCCCGAAAGCGATCGCTGCAACCCTGGAAAGCCTGCTTCAGAAGCTGGCCATCAACGAGGCGGCCAGGCAGCAACTGCCGATGAAAGTTTCGGAAACCTCGCCGGAGTTGCCGGTTCTCGAAACAGAGCCTGCCGGAGAGGAAGAAGCTGCAATCGTGCCGGACGCAGTTGCAGGCGGCGGTGAGCCTGACTCGAACAGCAAGGGAGGGGCTGCTCCCGTCCTGGAAACTGCCCCTCAACAAGTGCAGGGAAACCCGCAGATCCCTTGTAAGCCAACCGATGCCACCTCAGGAGGCGAGCGACAGATGGAAGACTCTCAGAAAAAGCCACAACAGAAAATCGCGTCACTGGCGGATGTGACACAACTGGTCACATTCAGGCTCAAGCAGGAAGAATTTGCGGTCAATATTACGGAAGTGCAGGAAATCATACGCATGCTCTCCATCACGACTCTGCCCAAAGTGCCCGATTATATCAAAGGAATTGTGAACCTCAGAGGCAAGATCGTTCCCATTTTTGACCTCCGGAAGAAGCTGGCCCTGGAAGAGATCGCCTATACCAAGGAGACCAGAATCATGGTAGTCAATATCGAGGGGACCGTCATGGGCATGATCGTGGATTCGGTTTCCGAAGTTCTCCGAATCAAAGAGGAAACCATCGAGCCGCCTCCTCCACTGGTGTTGGGGATGAGCGCTGACTACATAAAGGGGGTCGTGAACCTCACGGATCGCATTCTGATCCTTTTGGATCTTCCAAGACTGCTGACTCTTGAAGAGCAGCGGAAACTTCAGAGTCTGGCTTAGGAGGCGTTGTCGTGGAAGCTGGCCCTGTGCAAAAAATCAGGAAGGACGGATCATCCCTGCAGGCTGCGGAAGCGGTAGTCGGCATGGAGGGTGATTCGCCTGAGGGTGGAAACCGCCTCGGACAGGGGAAAGTGCGCCTGGAAGCAGTGGAAACACGGGGCAAAGGGACTCCGGAGGACTTCCGTGGCCTGCTTCGGGTCCTTTCGACGATCGCTTCCAAAGATCTGACCGTCGAGCCTTCGAACGCGATTCCCGGCGGAAAAGATGCCCATGCAATCGTCGGATTTGTACGTCAGCTCGTGGGCACCATCAAGGAAAACAGCTCCAGGCTCGGGGGCACCTGCGCCATCCTCATAGGCGCCGTGAGTGACACGGCCTCCAGCTCAGAGGCGATCTCCAAGGCATTGCAGGACCTCTCCGACGCGGCGGCGGAGCAATCGGACATCGTGGAGACCACTACCTTGTGCCTGAATACGATGATGCAGAAGGTTCAGGAGGTCTTCGACTCCTCCAAAGATGAGAAGGCAGGAATCCTGCAAACGGTTCATTCCATTGAGCAGATGAACCAGGCCATCGAGCAGGTCGCCTCGGAGCTTTCCTCTCTTTCCGCCGTTTCCTCTTTGACTGCCAGGGCCGCCCAGAACGGCGAGGAGTCCGTAAACAAGACCATAGATGGAATGGAGAGAATCAAGGTGAAGGTCTTTGAGTCGGCGGCCAAGATCAAGCTTCTGGGGCAGCAGTCGGAACAGATCGGCGAGATCGTGGAAGTGATTGATGAGATCGCGGATCAGACAAATCTTCTGGCCCTTAACGCAGCCATCGAGGCCGCGAGAGCGGGAGAGCATGGCCGCGGGTTTGCGGTAGTGGCGGATGAGGTCAGAAAGCTCGCCGAGAGGTCACGAAAGTCCACCCAGGAAATCGGGAAGCTCATCACCGGAATTCAAAGGGGAACGGCGGAAGCGGTCAAAGCCATGGAAGAGGGCTCTCGGGAAGCGGAAAGCGGGTCCGAGATCGCCCAGGCCGCCGGCAAGGCCCTGACCGAAATTCTTACAGCCGTTGAGCAGACCGATGAGCAGATCCAGAACATCTCCGCCGTGACCCAGGAAATGTCCGCAAGCTCTTCAGAGCTTGCCAAAGTGGCGGACAATGTGACCCAGCATGTGGAAGGAAATGTGAAGAATATCGAGCGCTTTTACACGGCGACCCAGGAGCTTGACGGTTTCGTGAATACCCTGAGGGAGCTCTTCAATCAGAATGCCGACTCCCTCAAGGACCTTTCGGGTCAGGCCGGACAACTCCCTGCGATGGTTGAGAAGATCACGACGACGACGCAATTCCTCTCCCATCTCGGGGCTGACTTGAAACAGATTGCCATTTCATACAAGGTACCGTAACAGCGCAACGCTGCTTTGAGGAGGGTTTCATTGTGTTGATTTTCAACGCAACTCCGGAAGAGCTGAACGTTTTTCTGGACGAGTTGGAAGAACAGCTTCAACTGCTGGAAGAAAATATCGTCAAGCTGGAAAAAGAGAAAACACAGCAGGCCGTTTCCGAGATCTTCCGGGTGGCGCACACGGTGAAGGGTTCTGCGGCCAGCCTGGGCCACCAGAAAATGGCCAAGCTGACTCATGCCATGGAGAATATCCTGGACAAGATACGGCAGGGGAAGATCGCCATCCAAAAGCCCATCGTGGACGCTCTCCTCCAAAGCCTGGATGCCCTCAAGATCCTGAAGGGAGAAATCGAATCCAAGAAAGAATCGGACCTGGATCTATCGGACCTTCTTGAGCGATTCGCCGGCCTGACGGCCGCCACGCCCCAGAAATCCGCTCCCCCCCCGCCCGCCCCCTCACCGGCGCCCGCAGCCCCGAAGGAGGATGATTTCAAGTCGAAGGTTGAAGGGAAAATTCTGGAAGCCCTGAGTCAGGGGATGTCCGCCTTTGAGATCAAGGTGACCCTTGCATCGGATTGCGAATTGCCCATTGTTCGAGCCTTTCAGATCAACATGGAGCTTTCCAAGATCGGGGAGATCCCTTATTCCAATCCTTCCTCCGGTCAGATTCGAGGAGGGGAAGTGGCTTTTGAGGAATTCTATATCCTCTTTTTGGGGAGCTGCAAGAAAGAAGACTGCATACAAACCATCAACACTTGCTCGGATATCGGGAAAGTCAAGATCAGGAAACTTGCGAAAAAAGATCTTCCCTCGCTCCCCGTGGTGGCCCCTCCGCCTCCCCCGGAGAGCGATGAATATTCCGGAACGGAAGGGGTCCTGGAAACGGAGGCGCCGGTGGAAGCCGGAGAACTCGCGGAAGAAGCCGTTGAGACCGAAGTCATCCTGCAGAAGCTTCCCGAAGAGGGTGTCGCCACACCCAGCTTCAAGATCGGAAGGACCGTGAGGGTCAATGTGGAGCTCCTGGACAACCTCATGAACCTGGTAGGGGAGCTGGTCACCGATCGCACCCGACTGACACAGCTCGGAGTGCAGATGGAAATAATTCGCGAGTCCGACAGCCTCACGGAAGAGCTCCTGGGAACTTCTCAACATATCAGCAAGATCACCAATGAGCTTCAGGAAGAGATCATGAAAGCCAGACTGATCTCCATAGAGACTGTTTTCAACAAGTTTCCGAGAATGATCAGGGATCTGGCGGATCGGATTGGAAAAGAGGTCAATCTGATTATCGAAGGAGAAGAGACGGAGCTGGACCGTTCGGTCATTGAGGAGATCGGAGATCCTTTGATTCATATTCTCCGCAATGCAGTGGATCATGGAATCGAGCTCCCTGCGGAGCGAGGCAAGCTTGGGAAGCCCCTGCAGGGGACCATTCGCCTCACCGCCGCCCACCAGGAAAATCATATCTTGATTACGGTCTGGGATGACGGAAAGGGCATGGATGCTCATGCCATAAAGGAGAAGGCCATCAAGAAAGGACTCGTAGACAGGGAGTCGGCCGACCGAATGACCGAAAAAGAAGCCCTTGAGTTGATCTTCCTTCCGGGCTTCTCCACCGCGGAGCAGATCAGCGATGTTTCGGGCAGGGGGGTCGGCATGGACATCGTCAAGAACAACATACAGAGAATTAGCGGCTCTGTGGAGGTGGAGACCGAGGTCGGCAAGGGCACGAACTTCATAATCCGGATACCCTTGACCCTCGCCATATTGCAGGCACTGCTGGTGTCCCTGGACAAGATCGTCCTCGCCATACCCTTGAGCTCCATCGCCGAGATCGTAAGGATGACCCAGGGAGAGATCAAGTCCCTGAGCGGGAAAAGGGTATTCATGTTACGAGGGGTTGTGGTCCCCCTGGTCTCACTGGCGGAGCTTTACAACTGGCAGGGCAAGAACTCAGAAAAGGAGCACGATGTCGTCGTTGTTCAGGTTGGGGAGCAAAAGGTGGGAATCGTTGTGGATGCCCTAGCAGGAAAACAGGAGGTGGTTATCAAAACATTAGGTCATTATGTCGGAGACCTGCCGGGCATCTCCGGTGCAACCATCCTGGGTGATGGGACCGTCGGTCTCATCATGGATGTGCCCAGCTTCGTCAATGCCGTGGCCCAGTCCCGACACTATCAGAGCAAGTGGGCGTCGTAAACAAGGCAGAATGAATCGGTGAGGCTATGTCCAAAAAGATTCTCATAGTGGATGATGCTGTTTTCCATCGCTTGAAATGCTCCAATCTCCTCAAAGAACAGGGATACAGAATTCTGGAAGCCTCTGACGGGATGGAAGCCATTCGTCAATTCAAGGAGAAATCTCCGGACCTGGTTTTGATGGACATCACCATGCCTGAATTGGATGGGATATCCGCACTGAAAAAAATCATGGAGATTTCGCCTTTCGCGAATGTGGTGATGTTCACCGCCCAGGGCCAGCAAGCCCTTATCTCGCAAGCTCTCAGTCTGGGTGCAAAGGATTATCTCCTGAAGCCCACATCCAACGAGAAACTGCTCGCCCTGGTGACCCGAATCCTGGGTGAGCCATAAACGGTGATTCCTATTGCCCCTGATGAAAAAAAAACTGAGTCGTAAAGACATCGCCATTTGGAAGAGAATACTCGAAGCCGGCAGCCGGAATGCATCCAATGCCCTGACTGAAATGCTGGGCTTTCCCCTTGAGATGAGTGCCGTCGTGCTCGCCAATATGCCGATCAGCAGGTTCCCCTTTCTTGCAGGAAATCCCGAGGAGGTGTCCGCCGGAATCCGCCTTGTTTTTACCGGGGACGTTTCGGGCCAAATCATGCTTGTCTTCCCCCTTGCAAGCGCCTACCAGTTCGTGGATATGCTCATGGAACGGCCGAAAGGAGCCACTCGGGAGCTGGGTGAAGTGGAGATCTCCGCACTCTCCGAATTCGCGAATGTCGCTTCATGCTGTTTCGTAAGGGACCTGGCCGACCGGGCCAGGGTGAGCATGGATATGTCCCCCCCCGAAGCTGTTGTGGACATGACTGCAGCGGTCCTTGAGGCCACAATCCTCCACCTCTGGGAGCAGACCGACTATGCCCTCACCATGGAAACCCTCTTCCGCTCGGAAGGCTCAGAGACCAACGGATACTTCTTTTTCGTTCCTGATGTGGGATCCGCCGATCTCTTGATGAATCGCCTGAAAGCCGTCAAATGGAACCAAAGCTGATCTCCGTGGGCTTCGGAGAGTACAAGGTTTCCCAGGACCCTGATTCCGTTTTAGTGGTATATGGACTCGGCTCCTGCATCGGCCTGAGCCTGTATGATCCCAAAGCGAAAGTGGGGGGAGTGATTCATATCGGCCTCCCCTATAACGAAAAAAAGAGCAAAGAAAAGGCATTCAAATATGCCGACACGGGGATTCCTCTTCTGGTCCGCGAGATTGAGCGGATCGGAGGAAACAGGAAAAGATTGGCGGCAAAGGCAGCGGGCGGCGCAAAGCTCCTGAAATTCAATTACCCCATTGCCCAGACGGACATCGGAAGCCGCAACACCCAGGCGACTCGCGCGACTCTTGAGAAACTGACGATTCGGCTCCTGGCGGAGGATGTGGGAGGAACTTTCAGCAGAACATTTAAGTTTTACCTCCGCAACGGACTTGTCCTAATTCGATCCATGGGGGGGGAACACCCGCTCTAGCTTTATGGAACAAACAGAAAGAATCAAAGTCCTCGTAGTGGATGATTCCTTTTATATGCGTTATAAGATCCAATCCATGCTGAACCAGGATCCGCGCATAATGATCGTCGGAGATGCGAAGGACGGGCTCGATGCCCTCGAGAAGATTCCGGCCCTCAGACCCGATGTGGTTACTCTTGACATAGAAATGCCCCGTCTCAACGGTTTGGAAGCACTGAAGGAGATCATGGAAAAATACCCCACTCCTGTCATCATGCTGAGCTCTTTTACGACAAGGGGCGCAAAGGAGACGATACAGAGCCTCCAGTCAGGGGCTGTGGACTTCGTCCCGAAGCCGAATGCCCAGGACATGGACACAGTCAAAGAAATACTGATCGAAAAGATCCTGGCAGCGAGCGGCGCGAATCTCAGAGCCTTGAAATTCCAGGAGAGACCTCCCATTTCCTTGCCCACCGCATTTCCGCAGGCGATGGAAATGCACGGCATAATCGTAGGATGCTCCACCGGGGGGCCGAAGGCCCTCAGCCACATCATCCCCGCCATCCCTCCCGATTTTCCCGCCGCAATCGTTATCGTTCAGCACATGCCTGCAGGGTTTACGCGCTCCCTGGCCGATCGCCTCAATGACCGCTCACTGGTGAGGGTCAAAGAGGGACAGGATGGGGACTCTCTAATGCCGGGTTGCGCAATCGTCGCTCCCGGAGGTTACCACCTGGAGATCGCGGAGGGGAGAATTTCTCTCTCCAAGGCGCCCCCGGTAAACAGGCTGCGACCTGCCGGGGATGGGTCGGGACGGAACGGAAGGCGCCGTGGAGTTGAAGCGTCGAGGTGGGAGAATCATAGCAGAACAAGAATCTACTTGCATCGTATATGGCATGTCCAAGAGCGTGATTGAAAACCGTCTGGCAGACCATGTGGTTCCCCTCGACCAGGTTGCCGATACTCTGGTAAAGTGCCTGGAGCAGTAACTGCGGGGAGTCTCAGAGGACCGATGGAAACAGCGAAAAAACGGCTGCGCGTGACAACCTGGATGCTCTTCATTGCCTGGGGGGTGTCGTGTTGGGTTTTTTTCTCGGGTCAATCTTCGTTGTCCCTGATCCTCACCGTTTTTCTGCCGGTCGTGCTGGTCCTCATCCTGAGTCTGTCCGCTTCCCCCTCGGAAAATCGCGCTTCTCCCGCCATGACACCCGATCAGAGAATCGTTGAAGAGCGTAATCGAATCGCCCAGGAGCTTCACAATTCCACCGCCCAGTCTCTGGCAAACGCTCTCTTTATGTTGAATCTGTACGAAAAGGAGCATCGTCCGGAAGACCTGGAAGGGGTTCGCCAGACGATTCGGGATCTGATTCGCGAAATCCGCATCGCTATTCACGACCTTCGAAACGAGAGACCGTGGCCCTTCCTGCCCTCCCTTCATGACACGATCAACCGATTCAAGGAAAAGAGCGGTCTCCCCGTTCATGTGGACATAACAGGTGAGACAATCCCCATTCCCGAGCGTGAGCGGAATTACCTCATTACTGTTGTGGAAGAGGCTCTCGCCAATGTCCAGAAACATGCCAGGGCCACAGAGGTCCGTGTGAATGTTCATGTCCATGACGACAGGATTGAGTTGGGGGTCGTGGATAATGGGACGGGATTCGATTTGCCTTCGGTTGATGAGAAGATCCGAATGAATCACCACTTCGGACTTCGCTTCATGCGCGAAAAAGTGGAGCAGATTTCAGGAATCTTTCAGTTGAATTCTTCTCCTGAGAAGGGAACCGAAGTCAGGATAACACTACCAAAAAGAGCGAGGTAATTGTGGATAAGATACGAGTATTTCTGGTGGATGATCAAATCTTTTTTACGGAAGGCCTGAAAAGGGTTCTGGAATCGGAGGAAGGGATAGAGATTGTAGGGCAGTGCAATGATGGAAAGATCGCAGTCCAAAGGATCAGTGAAATTCTTCCTGACATCGTCCTCATGGACATTACCCTTCCCAATCTGGATGGGATCGAAGCAACAAGGCTTGTGAAGAAACAGAACCCGGGGGTTCATATCATCATGTTGACCATCTCCGATGATCCCCAATCGGTCTTTCCGGCCATCAAGGCAGGGGCGATGGGTTATCTCCTCAAGGACGAAACTCCACAGGAGTTGATTCGCGCCATCCGAACCGTCCATGCAGGGGAAGCGCTCCTCAGCTCGCGCATCGCCTCGATCCTTTTGCGGGAGTTCTCGCAACTCTTCGAGGAAGGCAGGGGATATGCCCGTGAAATACCCAAGGACGCCGTTTTTGACAATCTGACGAACAGGGAAGTGGAAGTTCTCACCCTTGTGGCGGACGGCCTCAGCAATAAGGAGATCTCGAAAAAGCTGCTCATTGCAGAAAGAACCGTAAAAAATCATATCAGCAACATCTTTCAAAAGCTGCACGTCAATGACCGAACCCAGGCTGTTGTCGTGGCGCTGCAACAGAAGATAATTCCTTGACGGCGTTTAAGACAGCAAGTCATGACTTCACCTGCAGGAAATCCGGACTCTTATTTAGAATTTCAAGGAAGAACGTTCTGTTGGAGAGAATTCCGTGAGCCTTAAAATCAAAATGGTGATCATCGTTGCCTTTCTGCTAGGTATTACGGGTTTGGTTTCTGCCCATTTTACGGTGTCCTATCAGAAAGAGCGCCTGATGAGCAAGTTCCACAAGCGCCACCTCGGTCTCGCCCAATCCCTGGCCATGTCGGTATTCGCTCCGCTGGCGATGGGGGAGACGGAAACTCTTCAGACCATCATCGGGGCTGCAAAAAAAGACTCCGATGTGGTTGAGGCCCTTGTAATGAATCAGGATGGAAAGGTGCTGGCTTCCACGAATCCGGCTTCTGTGGGCAGGATCATGAATGACCCCTTTTCCAAGAACATTCTAGATTCCGATGAGCCTGTGCATCGAGACTTCTACGAAAAAAAAGTCCCTGTCAGTGATTTGGGGTTGCCGGTTTTTGCCCCCGGGGGGGACATGAAGCTTGGTGCAGTCAGGATCATGATGGCGCCCAGGAGCATCCTGGAGGACTTCTCCCGGGTTCAAACAGCCGTCCTGGTTGCCACTGTCGTGATGATTCTCGCCTTTTCCTGCATCTTTTACTGGATCATGGGCGGTATTACCCGACCCATCGAGGAGCAAAAGGCGATTCTTGACAATGTGGCCGGTGGAGACCTCACGAATCGAGTCGAGATCCGGAGAAATGACGAGATCGGAATGCTTGGCTTCTCGCTCAATGCGATGCTTTCCGGCCTCTCCACCCTCATCAGGAAGATTTTTTCCGTTTCCGATTCCGTCCAGGTCACGGCAGGTCAGGTGAGCACGAATTGCGAACAAAGCCGTACCGCCATGGAACAGACAGCGAGCTCGATGAATGAGCTTGCGGAAAATGCCAAGAAACAGATGACCGCCGTCTCATTTGCAGTTTCAAGAGTGGAGTCGCTCTCCGCGGAAATTCGTGACCTTACCGGGAAAATAGAGATCTATCAGGGAACCACGAACGCCACCATCGAAAGCGGCGATGCGGGAAAAGCCGCCATTGAGCGCCTCGCAGACAAAGTACTGGCGATTCAGGGCGCCATGGGTCACGCCGTTCCCTTGCTGAAGACCCTTGCGAAGCAGTCTCAGGAGATTATCCGGATCACCGATCTCTTCAATGATCTGGCTTCAGAGACGCGTATTCTTTCCCTCCATTTACGCGCCGAATCCATCAGAAGCAAAGGGAAAAGCGGCACTGCCTTTACCGTTCTGTCAAGGGAAATCGGGAGGCTCTCCCGGGAGGCGAAAGAGAAATCGGACACCATTTCCACCGCTTTGACGCAGACGCTGGGAGTCATCGGCGACACGATCCAGGCCGTGGAGAAGGCGGTTCAGGACGTTTCCCGAGGCGCCTCTCTTGGAGAGAACGCGAAACAGGTCCTCCAGGAGATCTCGGACGCGGTCAGACAATGTGCCGACGAGGTTTCCCTGATCCAGGTGGTTTCGGGAGAGCTGATAAAAGGAAACAACATGGTCACCGAAAAAGTCGCGGAGGTGTCCCGGGTTTCGGCGGATAATGCGAAATCGGCGGACGCAGTGGCCCGGGAATCCAGAGAGCAAACGGTAATCTTTGCGGGGATCTCGGACCTTGCCTCCGATCTCAATAAGCGCATCTCTCTCCTTGTGGAGGAGATATCCAGATTCAAGGTTCGCCCGGAAGATGGTCAGGGTTTTTCCGTTTCGAATATTGTAAGAGACACAACGCCCTTGCCGACTGCAAGGGCATAGTGGGCACTTAATAAACGGGAGGACTTCTTTGTCTCAAAACAGGCGCATACAGGTCAGCTTGCTCTTCAAGCTGATTCCCCTTGTCTGTATTCTGGTGGGTCTTGCCAGCTTCGTCCTCATAGGGCTCGCTGGAAAAACACAGAAGGATACCCTCAAGAAGCGCTTCGAGACCCGTCACAAAGCATTGGTGAGCGCCATCGGCACCTCGTCGGTAAACTCGGTTCACTCGAACAATACCCAGCAATTGAATTTCATCTGCATGGCCACAAAGAATGATGAAGATGTTCAGGAAACCATGCTCCTGAGTCCATCCCTGGTCACTTTGGGGCATAATGACGATACTCAAGTTGGAAAAGATCTCTCAGGGGATCCCTGGTTACAGGAAGCCCTTCGCAGTGAAGCCGGCCTGTACCGCTCCAAGCTCTCCGAAAAGGGGGTTCCTGTTGCGGAGGCCACAGCCCGAATCCTGGACAAGTCCGCAAAGGTGATCGGCCTGGCTTATGTCCGGATGTCTTTGGAAAACACCTACAAGGAGCTTGGAGAGATTCACAGTGCCTTTGTCACCACCCCTCATTCGCTCTCTGATGTTGTTTTTTTCGAGCAGGGCAGGCTCGTGTGGTTCAAGGGCGTGGGCTTTACGTGGCGAATTCTCTTTGGCTCGTTCCTGCTCAGCCTGCTCTTTCTCCTGATGATGCTCCTTCCCATCAAACGCCTCGCCAGAGTTATGAAGAGCATGGCGGAAGGGGATCTGAGGAGCAGGGTGCGCATCAAGACCTGGGATGAAACGGAGCGTCTCGGCCTGGCCACCAATCAAATGGTAATCGGCGTTGAAGGCCTGGTGAGAGAAGTGCAAGGCCTTTCCGACAGCATCGTGACCGGCGTCTCGATGATGAACGAATCCAGCCTGCGCTGCAACGAATCCACGAAAACGATGTCCGATTCCGTTTCCAGCGTGGTGGAGGGGGCTGAGCAACAGTTGGGCAAAGTGCAAGAAGCCGAAACAATCATTGCCGAAATCTCCGAAATTGTGAAGCTTGGGGCGGAAAACGTTCAAAACAATTTCATCACAACCCAGCACACAGCCGTCACGGTCACGAACGGACAGGTTGTCTTCGAGAGCCTCCTCGACGCAGTGGCCCGGATACAGGAGGCAGTGAATCAGGTGCTCCAGATTCTGAAAGGTCTCGAAGAGCAATGCCAGGGTCTCCTTGTTGCCGAGGAGACAATTCGGAAGCTCACGGCGGAGACGGAGAATCTCGCAGGCAGGACAAGCCGCGAGATTTCTTCCCTCTCAAAGCCGCGGGGCGCATTTTCGGTCTTGGGGACAAGGATGGAAGAGCTTGCCGACCACTCAAGGAAAAAAGCCGGCCAGATAAAAGAGGCCCTGTCCAGCTTCCGGTCCGTAATGCTCGACACCCTGGCCGCGTTGGAAGAGGTGCAAAGGGAAGCCCTGAGCTGCCTTGACCTTTGTGGAGATACGGGAAAGGCTCTTGAGGAGATTTACACCACAGTGAATCAAGGCAAAAGGGAGATTACGGAAATTCAGAGGATTTGCGAAGCCCTCCATGCCGACAACAAGAGCCTGATTGAAGAGGTTCAAGGGATTCGGGATTTTTCAAAACAGAATGCCGCTTTTGCGGAAGACGTAGCCAGGGTTACCCAGGGCCAGATGATGCTTATCCAGCATATCGCAGAGGGAGCGGCCTCCTTGAGCCTTCAGGGAGAAGAGCTGGTCAAACAAGTCAGACAGTTTAAGGTGAATTGAGTGGCAGGTAAGCTGAAAGCGATCGTTGATTATGTGCAGAAGAACAGCACCTTCGGCGGTCTTGCTGTTGCCAAGATGACCATGATGCTCAAAGAGGACGTTTCCAAGGTCACTGATGCCACCCCTGACGATGCCGCCAAAATTCAAAAATTCAGGGAAGTCGCCAAAGAGATCCTGAAGGTGGATTCCATCCCTGTATAGGCCGTTCCAAGAGCGTTCCAAAAGTATGAACGAAATTTAATCTTCCTTGCTTCAAAATGTAACAGGGTTAACAGATTCTTAATTGAAAGCTCTTGACCCCTGTGCTATCATGAACCTACAGGGGAAAGGGGCGCATACCCGTGGACTGGATTATTGCTCCCATAAAAAAAATACTCGGAAATCCGCAGATCTGGCCGGACGCCCAGGCGCTTCCTCAATACGAGGGGCAGGGCGTGGGGGCCGGACAGGACTCTTCTTCCCTTTCGGCACTTTCCCGCAAAGATCCCGCGGTCACGGCGGACAATGACATACAGGACATTGTCTCCAATATCCAGAGCGTCTATGAGTTGGCCAAGAGTGCCCCGTCTGCTCAGGGCGCCCATGCCTCAGGGGGAGATCCCGATGAGCTGCCCTCTCCCAATTTCACCGACCTCGCGGCGGGAAACTTCGTGGGGAGCATTCCGCCTTTGTTCCGAAATTGGACGGATCAGGGAAAGCAAATTCTGAGCAATGACGAGAAGTTTCATCCGGAGCTGCGCAGAGTCAATGACATTTTGGGAAGGAACGGGGCATCTCAAAGCAATAAATATATGAAGATTCTTCAAATGGGGATACGGGACGCTCAGGTTTTTGAAGCATCCTCCGGGGGGTAGTTTTGTGGTTCTTGAGGAAAGAAAGAATCCCGATCCGGGGATAAGCGCCCAGAAATTTTATGACAGGGCGCTCTATTTCTGGAAGGCCGGCGACAAGGAGCGGGCCTTTTATTATCTGGGCGGGGCACTGTATTTTCTTCAATGTCAGTTTACAACATCCGAAGCTCTCTCGCTTCTGACAAAAAGCGTGGAGTCGAGGAAAAAGGACTTCAGCATTCAGGGCGGAGGAAACTACGTTTCTGAGCCGATTTCGGCCCGGGAATGGGTTCAAAGAACCAATGAGCAGAATGCCGGATGGCGTGAAGCACTGACCGGCAAAGACGGGGAAACCCAGGGAGCAGGCACCGAAAAAGCAGCCATCGCCCTCTCAAGGGGGGCTCAAATCAATACGGCAGGTCTTCTGGCCAGGTTCTTTCAGGATGTGGGGGAGATATGAAGACTCACCACGGAAACACAAAGGACACGGAGAATATTTGTTATCATTCCTCCGCGAACTCTGTGCCTCTGTGGTGAAAAACTTATCTTACGGCGCGCACATCTTGCAGCCGCTAAAGCCTTGCTTCATTGCATCTTCCCGACTCTTGAAATACACCTTGTTGCTCTCTTTCAAGAACATGTGGCAAAGAGTTTTGTGGAAGATTTTCGTTTTCGCGTTCCCCACGAAGGGATATGTCGTCACACTCCACAAGCCCACTTTCTTGGCTCGGGCGCTGTCCACGTATTTGGCCCAACTGTCCAGATCAAGGTGGCATTTCTCCACAACCAGGTCTCCATATCCATCGGAAAGGAGCTTCTGATTGACATTCATGCTCCCCACGTACAAAACCCCTCTTACTCCCCTTGGATCATTGGGATTCTTGGAGCAGGTCTCCACTTTTACAGTCTTGCCTTGAACCAGTGTTGACAAATAAGTAGCGGCTTTGGCATGAAAAGGATGGTCTTGCTTGAATGAATCAATTCCGATGAGCTTGACCTTACCGATACCCGAGACCTCAACCACATTGTTGGAGATGACCTTACTGACTGTTCCCGTCTTGTCCGCCGCGAAGGCAGTGGGTCCGATGGTAGACAGACCCGTCAAGAGAAGTGAGAGTAGAAACCCGAGGATAACCGCAACCGTGACCACCCGTTTCATTTTTTTGCTCCTCCCTCATATTGACGGGCGCCCGGTTTCGCCGAAAGCCCGCCTTGTTCAGCAATGACCGGGTTTTCTACGAACCCTCTAACTTTCCTCCTGGCTGGGGAGGATTTCTGTTCTTTTTTCGCCAAAACCGGATATTGGAAGGGGGGATTTGCTATGAAAGACAAGATGCTCTGGATTCTTGTATTACTCCTCTTTGGATGGATGCAGGAAGCCTCCTGGGGAAGTCCTCCCGAGAGTTCCCTCGCAGGCGGCTCTGTAACTCTTCCCTGGAATGACTTTCAGAAGATCCTTTCGGAATCAAGGAAGGGCAAGGGAATGGAGCCCCCGCCCAGGGAGTTCGTCCTCTCGAAATCCGTGTACCATGCCCGATTGCGAGGCAACGGACTCAGGGTCAGCGCCCGCTACAATGTGAGACTGCTGAAAAAAGGCTGGATCGAAGTTCCCCTCCTGTCAACCGGAATCCCCCTCACCGAAGTTATCGCTAACGGTGAGGAAGCCGCGGTTTACGAGAAAGACGGAACCCATCACGTGCTGGTGAAGGGGCCCGGCACCCTCGATGTCCGCGCGAGCTTTCTCCTGTCCGGCACAGGCGCCGCCTCCAATCGGTTTACTTTCCCTCTGCCCAGGTCCAGTGTGTCCACCCTGTTCCTGGATATCCCTCAAAGGAATTTGAAGGTGGATATCTCACCTTCCGTGATCCTTGAGGAGAGGGAAGAGGGCGGAAAGACCGGCATAACGGCTTCCCTCTCCCCTGCGGAGCAGGTTACGATCGCCTGGGTCGCCCAGGGTAGTGCGCCTTCCATCGCCAGGAAAAAAACTCCAAAACTGTACAGCGATGTCTCTACCCTTGTTTCGGTGGGCGAAGGGGTCATGCGCTGCACATCTTTTGTGGATTTCTCCATAATTCAGGCCGGTGTCAGTGAGCTTCTCATGACGCTTCCGGAAAATGTGGAAGTTCAAGAGGTGACAGGGGGACAGCTCCAGGACTGGCACGTCATTGACAAGAGTCACCTGAAGACCCTTCTGGTGCGTCTCGCAGGGACGGTGGAAGGGCAGGCATCGCTTGTGGTCAAGTACGAGAAATCGTACAAGGAGGCATCGGCTGTGGCGACAGTGCCGGAGCTGGTCACTCAGGGGGTGCAAAGGGAGCGGGGATTTATCGGAGTATCTGCAAGGACCAATGTGGAGGTCAACCAGCAGCAAGTATCGGGCGCCACCCCTGTTGATGTAAGAGAGTTGCCGTCCCGACTCCTGAGCGCCGAGCGATATCCCATTCTGAAAGGGTACAAGTACATCAAGCATCCGGTCACTATCGCCCTTGACATCAAGAGACATGAAGATCTCCCCGTCCTGACCGCGTGCATTGATGAGGCGAACCTCATATCCCTGATCACCGATGAAGGCCAGCAAATCACCAAAGCCCTTTACAGGGTCCGAAACAATCTGAAGCAGTTCGTTAAATTCAAGCTTCCTCCAAACTCGGAAATTCTGAGCGCCTTTGTTTCGGATCAGCCGGTGAAGCCAGCGAAGGACCAGGAAGGACACGTGCTGATCCCCCTGGAGAGATCGCAGGGACAGGATCAGGGGCTTTCCTCCTTTCCGTTGGAAATCGTTTATCTATCACGACTTGGAAAACTGGGACCCTTTGGTAGCAAGAAAAGCATGGCGCCGGAGGCGGACATACCCGTCACCCAGTTGTACTGGACTCTTTTCCTTCCTGACGAGCTCTACATCATGGGCTTCGGCGGAAATCTCAAGACCATGGGGCCTCTCCCTCAGCAACGCCTCCCCGGTGGGCCTGTCTCGGGTCTCGAATCGGAAAAGAAAAAGGACGAGGCGGGGTATGGCGGGCTTCGAGACGAAGACAAGGTCCGCAGCCAGGCGCCGAATGCTCCCCCCCCACCTCCGCAAGTGGCCAAAGAACGCGAATTCATCGAGGATCTGCAGTCTTCGAAGACAAAGGGGGTTCTTCCCGTAAGAATCGAAATCCCGCAAAAAGGCAGGGAGCAGAGATTCACGAAGCTTCTCCTGATGGGGGGAAATCATTTCTTCACAACCAACTATGTTTCAACCAGATTTTACAAGCTTTTGCAGTTTCTTCTCTTCCTTCTGGCATTGATTGGAGGATATCGAGTCATATCGAGACGAATTGCCGTGCCCACATCCGCGATCGCTATGACCGTCATAGCGCTGATCCTCCTGGCAGTCACCCTTCCCAGGACCCTTGGCGCCATTGTCTGGGGTTCGATTCTGGCTTTCATTCTCGCCTTTGTTCTTCCAAGACTGCCGTTGGGAAAACGGAGTGGGCCACTAAGAAATGAAAGAGGTTTTTCATGATCAGGTTTCACAAGAACGGCGTCACATTGGTAGAGGACAAGGATGGAATGATTCATATTCTGGAGCCCAAGGAAACCCTCAGGGAGGTTGCAAAGTACATCTGGGATCAGCCCTCACTGGAGGAGTACCGAATCGAGAACACCGACGAATGGGCTGCCCAAAAAGAGACAAAGATGGTCCAGCTCAGAAAGGAGCCCATCCAGCGCCTGCGGATCGCCGATCAGCTCATGGAGGACCCTTTTTTTCAGGAACCGTGAATGGATGTCATAATATCTCACGGCAACCCTGATTTCGACTCCCTTGCTTCCATGGTCGCTGCCGTCCGACTCTATCCGGAGGCAATGATCGTGCTCTCAGGGTCTCCTGACCAGAATGTGCGTGATTTTCTCGCCCTCCATGGGCAACGATTTCCCATCGTTCCCCAAAAAGAAATCCCGAAAGAGCAGGTTGCCCGCCTCATCGTTGTGGATACGCGGCAGGGAGAACGCCTGGCAGGCTTCAGAGATCTCTTGAATGACCCCAGGGTCGAGATTCATGTGTATGATCATCATCCTGTTCTGTATAACGACCTGACGGGAGATTACTCGGTATCGGAAAGAGTTGGGGCCTGCACGACCATGATGGTGCGCCTCCTCAGAGAAAAAGATCTCCCCATCACCCCGATTGAGGCCACTCTTTACATGCTGGGAATTTACGGGGACACGGGCTCTCTTACTTTTGTCTCCACGACAGCCGAGGACGTGGATGCCGTTGCCTGGCTTCTTCGCCATGGGGCAAGCCTGGAAATGATGGCCGCCTTTGTCTCTCACTCCTTGAGCGAGCCTCAACGATCTCTGCTCAAGTCGCTTCTGGAGAACTCCTCTCATTACGCCGTCCAGGGCGCCGATGTGGTCATTGCCAGGGCTGAGACGGGACACTATGTGGAAGAGCTGGCTTTTCTGGCCCAGAAATTCATGGATTTGGAGCGGCCTGACACGGTGTTCGTGCTCGTGAAAATGCGGGACCGCCTCTGCATTGTGGGCAGAAGCCGGGTCCCGGCCGTTGATGTGGGGATGATTCTGGCGCCCCTGGGAGGAGGAGGGCATTCCACCGCAGCCTCCTGCGTGCTGAAAGGAAGAACTCTCGTGGATATGGAGCGAATATTGCTCGATAACCTGAAGAAAAAGATAAGGTCGCCTGTTCTGGCGGCTGATATCATGTCCCATCCCGTCCGCACCGTATCCAGTGCCGCCACGGTCACAGATGCAGCAAAGGAAATGGCCCGATATGGCCACAATGCGCTGGTAGTATGCGATGAAGACAGGGTGGTGGGGATCGTCTCCAGAAGGGATGTGGATAAAGCGGTGAGGCACGGGTATTCATCCGCACCTGTCCATACCTGCATGTCCACAAACCTGGTTACCGCCTCTCCGGACACGCCCGTTTCCGAGATACAGCACATGATGCTGACCCGGGGGATCGGGAGAGTCCCTGTTCTGAGAAACGACAGCCTTGTGGGAATCATTACAAGGACCGATCTCCTCCAGGCCCTCAGGCGACAGGCCTTTCCACCTCCGCAAGTCTCGCCATCACCAAGAATCGAGGATCTGAGTCGTCTTCCCACACCTGTTCAGGCACTGCTTCGCCGCATAGGGGACCTGGCCGATCAACTGGAAATCCCCGTATTTGCAGTCGGGGGGTTTGTACGAGATCTGCTTCTGGGCGTGGAGAACCTCGGTCTGGATGTGGTCGTAGAAGGTGATGGGATTTTTTTTTGCCGAGAA
>JACPDT010000037.1 GCA_016183865.1 Armatimonadota bacterium
CGGGCGGCAGGCCGGCGATCGCGGCCATGAATTACATGAAGTACGACGGGATGGGCCTGGGAAGAACGGATCTTCTCTGGAGCAGGGAAACCCTTTTTCAGCGCATCCGGGACGCCCATTTCCCTGTCCTGGCCGCAAACCTGCGGATGGAGAACTCGGAAAGCCTCTCCCCATACGAAATCAAGGAAATCAGCGGTGTGAGAGTGGCTCTTCTGGGCATTGTCCCCCCTTTGAGCACCGAGCCCGGAAAATCGGGTGAATGGTGCGGGCTGGTCATCGAGAAACCTGGGAAAGCTCTGAGAGATCTCATGGGGACTTTGCGTGATCAGGCGGATCTTTTTGTCCTGTTGTCGTCCCTCGGCGCATCTGAAAACGAGAAGCTGGCCCAGGAAGTCCCGGGAATCCCTGGACACCCATCGCTGGATAGGGGATACCCTGATTGCACAGGCGGACAGCTTCGCGAAAAACCTGGGCAGGGTGGACCTGATATTGCGAAAAGACCCGCAAGGCCGGTTCATCGTGAGTAGTGTTCAAGGAAAGAGGGGATTTTTCTGGAATTCCAGAGTCCTCTTTCCAGGCCGGTCCATCCCCAATTCCGCCCTCTTGCCTGTGAGAACGGATGTCCCACCTGATCCCGGATTCTTGAAACAGATAGCGCCTTACCAGGAGGAGCTTCACAGGCTCATGGAAGAAGAGACGGCATTCTCCGACTCGACCCTGGAAGGCATCGGCGCCACACAAAGGAGCACGAATCTGGGCAATCTGCTCTGCGACATCTTGAGGGAGGGGTACGGAACCGATATCTCCCTCCTGGATTCAGATCTTCTGGAAGGTAAGAATCTACCCATGGGTGTAGTCAGGGGAAAGGATCTGCTTCGGCTGCTCGATTCCCGCTCCAATCAGCAAATCCTGACCGGACAGGTGTCGGGGGAGGCATTCCTCGACATTCTGGAAGAATCCGTGGCAGGCACCATGGAAGGTAGACCCTTGCTCATACAGGCGGCGGGCGTCGTTTTCGAATACGACACAGCACGCCCCTCCGGGCGGAGAATAGTGAGAGCATGGGTACGAGGCTCGGCGCTGGAAAGACAGAGGATCTACAGCCTGGTGACACCCTCCTCCCTGCTGTCCGGAAAAACGGCAGGGTCGGCATTCTCCCGTATCGCAAATGTGAAGTGCACAAACAGGGATTTCTTTTCGGTCATACTGGAGGGCGTGCGAAAAAAGGAAAAAATCTCATGGCGATATGAAGAGCGAGCAGTGAGAATCATATCCGATTTCCGCGAAAAGACCTCTCAAGGAAAAACAGGAAAAGAGCCGAAGTAAGGGGCGACGAAGTTCTCACATATCATTTCAAAGGAAGTGGCGGAATGTTTGGTCTGGGCCCTATGGAAATCACCCTGATCGTTGTTGCAGCTCTCCTCATCTTCGGTCCCTCGAAGCTCCCTGAGCTGGGAAAGGCCCTCGGCAACACTATTACATCGTTCAAGAAGGGCATCAAAGAAAGTACCGAGGCCGTGACAAAGGAGCTTGCCGAAGACAAGAAAGAAACCCCTTCGGGAAGCTGATCCCTGACCCCCGACCCCCGAACCAGGACCGCCCATTACGTAAACGGATTGAGAGTGGCGGCCAATTGGATCCCCTTTGGGACTGGATTGTCACATGAGGACATGATTTAATCAATGTAGCAGAATCTCAGCAAGGGGGTTGTTTCAATGTCTCATCTTTTCATTGGTTCATCAGGAGGTCCCACTTTGAATCAAATCCTTTCCTCAAGCACCCTGGGAAGGGCATTCGCAGAGGATAAGGATGCTGTGAATGCCTTGATTGACGCGGAAAGTGGGAACATGGGGGATGTCGTTGACGATCTAGCGGTGATCAGGGAGGTGGGGACTGGGCATTCGGCGATGGCCGGCAAGATCGAGCAGTTTGTAAGACTTCTGAATGCCGAGGGCGCCCTTGAGACCGATCTTGTGCAGAAGGATTACGAAATGATCGGCAAGTCCCTCAGGCCGTGGGAAACATGGAAGGAAAACACGGACAGCTTTCTCAATCTCCTGGAAGCCCGCGGTTACCAACCCTACCCTGGCCAAACCGCGAAACCTGCCTATTATGCAAGAGAAAACCCTGCCTATAATGCAAGAGAAGACTACCTCTTGATTGATCAGGTCGTCTCAAGAGACTCAGGAAAAGGGAAAGAAGAAAGGATGCATGCGACGAAGAAGCTGATTGATCTCATGAAAATTGCCGGAAAAGACAAGGCCCACGCGGCCTTCAAGGTAATATACGGGTTGCCGACTCAGCAGCCAGCGAAAATTGAACGCTATGAGGCAAATCTTTGACTTGACTTTCTTGCCGGTTCCTGATAGAATAAGTTTGTTAAATGATATTTACTTGGTCTGTTTTATCTTTAATTGAGCTCCGGCTTCAAGTACGGAGAAAAAGGAGTGTGAAAAATGTCTTACGATGCGAATTGGGTGCAACCCATGAGGGATGAATTGACCGGGCTGGGCATCAAGGAGTTGAAAACTCCGGAAGAAGTGGATGAGGTGCTGTCCGTCGGGAAAGGGACGGTTCTTGTTGTCGTAAACTCTGTTTGCGGCTGTGCCGCAGGCAATGCCAGGCCGGCTGTAGCCATGGCACTGAAACACGAAGCTGTGCCCGATACCGTTGTCACAGTATTTGCGGGACAGGATCTCGAAGCGACGGCGAGAGCCAGAAGCTATTTCGAGGGCTACCCGCCGTCATCTCCCTCCGTGGCTCTTCTTAAAGATGGAAAAATGGCGGCTATGGTGGAAAGGCAAGAAATCGAGGGCAGGTCTCCTCGTGAGATCGCTGGGGTCCTCACCGAGGCTTTTGATCGGTTCTGTACCCGAAGAAGCGCAGCAGTCGCCACGGGCCTTGGCTGTTAACGGTCCCCCTCCGCTGATAGTGCTTTGCGGCCCATCCTCCAGGACTACCTGGCCCGGAGGAATGGGTCTTTTTTCGTTGGACTTGACAATATGAGATTTTTATGTGATAATTATAACGTGTACGTTAGGGTTTTATTTTGAGACCGAATTTTGAGCTACCCCCCTGGAAAGGAGAAACCATGAACACCGCTCCAGACACAATTGAAGCTCTTGCAAACAGGGAATATAAATACGGGTTCGTCACACCGATCGAATCGGATGTCATTCCAAGGGGCCTGAATGAGGACATTATCCGCATGATCTCCGCCAAGAAGAATGAGCCGGAGTTCATGCTGGAATGGCGCCTGCGAGCCTATCGGCGCTGGCTGACCATGGAAGAGCCGAAATGGGCGAATTTGCATTACTCCCCGATAAATTATCAGGATATCATTTACTATTCGGCGCCGAAGCAGAAAAAGCCGCTCGGCAGTCTTGACGAAGTGGATGAGGAGCTTCTGAGGACATTCGAGAAGCTGGGCATCCCCCTCGAAGAGCAGAAAAGGCTCGCGGGAGTGGCTGTTGACGCGGTCTTCGACAGTGTCTCTGTGGCCACTACCTTCAAGGAGAAGCTCCTGGAGCTGGGGATCATCTTCTGCTCCTTTTCGGAAGCAGTGCAGAATCACCCTGATCTTGTCAGGAAATATCTCGGCACCGTAGTGCCATACAGCGACAACTACTTTGCGGCACTGAATTCCGCCGTTTTCAGCGATGGCTCTTTCTGCTATGTCCCCAAGGGCGTTCGTTGTCCAATGGAGCTTTCCACGTACTTCCGGATCAATGCCATGGATACGGGTCAGTTCGAGCGCACACTCATTGTGGCGGAAGAGGGAAGCTATGTGAGCTACATGGAGGGTTGCACGGCGCCGATCCGGGATACGAATCAGTTGCACGCGGCAGTTGTGGAGCTTGTCGCCCTGGAGCGGGCTCAGATCAAATACTCCACCGTCCAGAACTGGTACGCAGGCGATCGTGAAGGACGAGGTGGGATTTACAACTTCGTCACAAAGCGCGGAAAATGCGCGGGGGACAACTCAAGAATCTCCTGGACCCAGGTTGAGACAGGATCAGCCATCACCTGGAAGTATCCGGGAGTCATCCTCCAGGGAAACAACTCCATTGGCGAGTTCTATTCCGTTGCGGTCACCAACAACTATCAGCAGGCCGATACGGGGACAAAGATGATCCATATAGGGAAAAACACCCGCAGCACCATCGTTTCAAAGGGAATCTCAGCCGGCCATGGCAACAACACGTATCGCGGACTGGTGAAGGTCCTTCCGAAGGCTATGGGGGCACGCAATTATACCCAGTGCGACTCCCTCCTCCTGGGCGACCAGTGCGGGGCCCATACTTTTCCGTATATGGAGGTCCAGAACTCCTCCTCCAGCGTGGAGCACGAGGCCTGCACCTCGAAAATCAGCGATGATCAGATCTTCTATTGCAAGCAACGTGGCCTTTCGGCCGAAAATGCAGTTTCCATGATCGTAAACGGTTTTTGCAAAGAAGTCTTCAAGAACCTGCCCATGGAATTTGCCGTGGAAGCGTCCAAATTGCTGGGCATCAGCCTGGAAGGCAGCGTGGGATAAAACTGGAGGAAAAGACATGCTTGAAATACGCAACTTATGCGCAACGGCAGACCACAAGACAATCCTCAAGGGAATCAATCTGAAAGTCGGAATTGGAGAAGTCCACGCCATTATGGGACCCAACGGCTCGGGAAAAAGCACCCTGGCCCAGGTACTGGCGGGCCACCCGTCCTATGCCGTCACCGATGGAGAGGTACGATACGAGGGACAGGACCTTCTGGCCCTGGCCCCTGAAGAGAGGGCACGAGAAGGAGTGTTTCTTGCTTTTCAATACCCTCTGGAGATTGCCGGGGTCAGCAATGCTTATTTTCTGAGAACCGGCTTGAATGAGATCCGAAAACACAAAGGCCTCGAAGAGCTGGATGCAATGGAGTTCCTGGGACTCCTAAAGGAGAAGATGAAACTCCTTGAAATGGAGCCCTCCATGAAGAGCCGATCGGTGAATGAAGGGTTTTCCGGGGGCGAGAAGAAGCGAAACGAAATCCTCCAGATGGCCATCATGGATCCGAAGCTGGCGATTATGGATGAAACCGATTCAGGACTGGATATAGATGCCATGAAGATCGTCGCCAAAGCAGTGAACAAGTTCCGAAGTCCCGACAATGCCGTCATTGTCGTAACCCATTATCAGCGTCTCCTGAATTACATCACCCCTGATTTTGTCCACGTTCTCTTCGATGGACGAATCGTAAGATCTGGCGGAAAGGAGCTGGCCCTGGAACTGGAAGAAAAGGGCTATGATTGGATCAAGGAAGAAGCGGGAACACTTCGGGAAGCGCGAGTATAGAGGGGGTGAACCAGGTGATGACCCGGATCCCGATTGAAGCAAATCCATATATAGAAAATTTCGACATCCTGGAAAAAACTGAATTCGCAAAAGACCCTCCCTGGTTTCGCTCCCTTCGAAAGGCCGCGATCTCACATTTCGCGGAAAAGGGCTTCCCCACTACAAGAGAGGAAGAGTGGAGGTTTACCAGTGTCTCCTCCATCGCCACGGCCTCTTTCAAGCCTGTTCCGGCGAACCGGAAGGACCTTTTCGCATCAGGGAAAATCGAGCCCTTTCTCTTCGGCCTGAAGGAGTGCGCCCGCCTTGTTTTTGTGAACGGCCTGTATTGCGAAATGCTTTCACAAATGCCACCACGGTTGCCCTCAAGAGTCAGGGTCGAGAACCTCGCTCGCGTGTTGGAGGAGAGTCCCGATCTCGTGGAAGGACACCTTGCCCGCTACGCTCCCTATGGAAATAACGGTTTCTCCGCCCTGAACACGGCCTTTATCAGGGACGGGGCTTACGTTTTCCTCCCAAGAGGCGCCGAGATCGAGGGCTTCGTCCACCTGCTTTTCGTCGGCGACAGGAATGAAGCTCTTGCCAATGTGCGGAACCTGATCGTAGCCGAAAGGGGAAGCAGGGTTGCCATAGTGGAGAGTTTCGTCTCTCTGGAAGACTCCGCTCATTTCACCAACACAGTAACGGAGATCCAGGTGGCCGGAGACGCCTCTGTGGATCATTACAAGATCCAGAATGAGAGCTCAAGGGCCTTTCATATCGGCACAACAGAAGTGAATGTGGGCAAAGACAGTCGCTTCTCTTCCTTCTCCCTGTCGGCGGGGTCCCGGCTTGCCAGAAACAATCTGAATGTATGTCTCGACGCCCCGGGTGGCGAATGCGCCCTTTATGGTCTCTACCTCCTCTCAGGAAGTCAGCACATAGATAATCATACAATGATCACCCATGCAAAACCCTATTGCAACAGCAGGGAATTCTACAAGGGAATCGTGGACGAGAAATCCAGGGCAGTTTTCAATGGAAGAGTGGTGGTCGTCAAAGATGCCCAGAAAACGGATGCCAGGCAGACCAACAAGAATCTGCTCCTCTCCGATGCCGCCCACGTGAACGCCAAGCCGCAACTGGAGATATTTGCCGATGACGTGAAATGCACTCACGGGGCCACTGTAGGCCAGTTGGATGAAGAAGCATTGTTTTATTTCAAAAGCAGGGGCATCGGGGAAGGCGCCGCCAGGGCTCTCATCACATACGGATTCGCCAAGGAGGTAGTGGCAAGAGTGCCTGTCGAGCCGATTCGCCTGCACCTGGATCGGCTGGTGCTTCGAAAACTCAAGCAGGAAGGGAAAGGGGGGGAAGAGATGTGAGCGCAGTCCGCAAAATTGTCTCCCCGGCGACCTATCCAGCCTCTCAACACACTTTGGATGTGGGGAGAATCAGGGAGGATTTTCCAATTCTGGGGCGACTCGTCCACGGCAAACCCCTGGTCTATCTGGACAATGCGGCGACATGCCAGAAACCCGAGGCAGTCGTGGATCGCTTGAGGGAATATTACCTGACCGAAAATGCCAATATCCACAGGGGAGTTCATACCCTTAGCGAGCTCGGCACCAGGGAATATGAAGCCGCCAGGGCGAAAGTTCAGCTTTTCATCGGGGCATCCTCTCCCAGGGAGATCGTTTTTGTCCGGGGCACTACGGAAGCCATCAATCTTGTGGCTCAGTCCTATGGACGGAAATTCATAGGTCCGGGCGACGAGATTATCATCTCCACCATGGACCACCACTCCAATATCGTACCATGGCAGATCCTTTGCGAGGAAAAGGGGGCTCTCCTTCGCGTGATTCCGATCAACGATGAGGGCGAGCTTTTGCTGGATGAATATGAGAAACTCCTGAATGAGCGCACAAAGCTCGTTTCCATCGTCCATCTTTCCAACGCTCTCGGCACGGTCAACCCTGTCAAACAGATCATCGAGACGGCTCACAAGTGGAATGTGCCCGTTCTTCTGGATGGCGCACAATCGGCTGGCCATCTGAGAATCAATGTCCAGGATCTGGGGTGTGATTTCTATGCTTTCTCTGGTCACAAGGTCTTCGGCCCCACCGGCATAGGGGTTCTCTACGGCAGGAACGAGCTTCTGGAGAAAATGCCTCCCTACCAGGGCGGAGGCGACATGATCCGATCCGTTACGTTTGAGAAAACGACCTATAACGTCCTCCCCTATAAGTTCGAGGCAGGCACTCCCCACATTGCAGGCGCCATCGGGCTGGGGGCGGCCATTGATTATGTGACTGCCATAGGACGTGATGGAATCGCAGCCTATGAGCAGGACCTGCTTGCCTATGCGACGGAGGCGGTTTCCTCCGTGAAAGGCGTCCGGATCATCGGCCAGGCCCGCGAAAAAGCCAGTGTCCTCTCTTTTGTCCTTGAGGGAGTCCA
>JACPDT010000094.1 GCA_016183865.1 Armatimonadota bacterium
GACGGGGCCTAGCAGAAGACACGGTAGCAGTAATGGGTCAGAATGCAGGAGTCAGAATGAGACGGGGCCTAGCAGAAGACACGGTAGCAGTAATGGGTCAGAATGCAGGAGCCAGAATGCAGGAGTCAGAATGAGACGGGGCCTAGCAGAAGACCCGGTAGCAGTAATGGGTCAGAATGCAGGAGTCAGAATGCAGGAGTCAGAATGAGGACGTCAGCAAGCTGTTGGAGGCCTATTCGCAGGCTATTCTGAATTCTGACTCCTGCATCCTGTCTACCTGAGTCGTTGCAAAAAATCAGCGATAATCTGCGTAGATCGGCGGCTGAGTAGTTACAAGAATGGAGAAGAGAAGTTGGAATCCGTTGATTCGATTCTTGGAACCAGAGGTGACCACCTCTCCGGAAAACGCATTGTCCATTGCATAACCGGAAGCGTGGCGGCCATGCATGCCCCCGGCCTTGCCAGGGAATTGATCCGCTATGGCGCTTCAGTAAAGGTTGTGATGACCCCTTCCGCCCTGCGCTTCGTGGGGGCCGACCTGATGCACTGGGCATCCGGCAATCCTGTTGTGACGGAGTTGACGGGAGCCTCGGAGCACATCTCTCTCGCGGGACTGGTCCCGCCCGATCGCCGGTCCAGCGCCATCGTCGTGGCGCCGGTAACGGCCAACACGGTGAGCAAGATTGCTTCCGGCATAGATGACACCTCTGTTACCACCGTAGTATCCGTGGCCATAGGATCAGGGATTCCGATCTTCCTCGCCCCGGGGATGCATGAGCCCATGTACCGGCACCCGATTCTCCGGGAGCATCTCGAAAGGTTGAAGGCCCTGGGAGTCACCATCCTCTCCCCCCTGATGATCGAGGGGAAAGCCAAGATGGCCGGAGTTGAGGCCATCCTGCGGAGCGTTGT
The DNA here is from genome assembly GCA_016183865.1 of Armatimonadota bacterium. Classification (GTDB taxonomy): domain Bacteria; phylum Vulcanimicrobiota; class JACPDT01; order JACPDT01; family JACPDT01; genus JACPDT01. The sequence continues at coordinate 913 of JACPDT010000094.1, forward strand.
TCGTGGCGTACAGTCAGGGGAGTGGATGGAGAAGCGGGTGCTTGTTACATCCGGTCCCACCTTCGAGCCCCTCGACTCCGTGCGAATGCTTACAAATCCGAGCTCCGGAAAAATGGGGAGCTCTCTGGCCAGGGAGGCGGATCTGCGAGGTGCTGATGTCACGCTCGTTTCCGGGCCCGGGTCCCACTGCGAGGTTGTGGGGATCCGCACGATCAAGGTCCGCACGACCCGGGACATGTATCAGGCAGTTGAGGCGGAGCTCTCCAGGGTCAGGTATGATTTTCTTTTTGCCGCCGCCGCTCCCGCAGACTTCACGCCCGATGTACCGAAGAACGGCAAGTACGATTCCAGGTCCGCCGTTTCCATCGCCTTGCGGCCCCTTCCGAAGATCATTGACATGGTAAAAGAGATCAGTCCGGCAACATTCCTGGTGGCCTTCAAGGCCGAGCACGGCCTTTCCGAGCCGGAGCTAAGGTCACGGGCCTCTGAGCGTCTTTCCGAATGCGATGGCGACTTGATCGTGGCCAATGATGTGGCCGATTCTGGAAAGGGATTTGGCGCCGATGTCAACGAGGTCTGGGTGCTGGATCGGAAGGGGCAGGCGGTCCATTTGCCTGCAGCAAAGAAGGAAGCACTTTCCCGCCGGATACTCGACATAGCCCTGGAGCGCTCTCGCTCTCTTTCGGCCATTCAGAGGTAGATGTGAAATCCAAAAGGGTTCTCTTCTTTTCCGCGGAAGTGGGCGCCGGACACAACAGAGCGGCATTTGCCTTGCAACAGGCTCTCGCCCGGGAAGATTCCACTATCCAATCCCATGTGGTGGACTCTTATCGCGTTGCAGGCTCGGCGCTTGGCAAGGTCGTGGCGGACGGATATATTCAGTTGGTCAAGATTCTTCCCTATGTTTACAGCTACATGTATGCCAGAGGGGAAAACAGCTTCGGGCAGGCGGCTCTTTACAAGTTCATCATCAAATCCTTCTCGCAGAATGTCCGACAATACATCAGGGAATTCAATCCGGATTGCGTGGTTTGTACTCATCCCTTCTCCTGCGCGGTGACCTCGTATCTCAAGGCTGACTTGAGAGTTCCTCTGGTGGGAGTGATTACGGATTTTCACGCCCATCGTTTCTGGATTTACAGAAATATTGATTACTATCTGGTGGGCGGGAGGGACATTCAATCCCGGCTGATTGCACGGGGGATTCCCGCCTCTCGCGTCATTCCCTGCGGCATTCCCGTGGATCCCCATTTTGCGTCGCCTCCGGATCAGGAGGAGATCAGGCGCAGGTATGGGCTTGATCCCTGTCTCCCGACCGTGCTGGTCATGGGTGGGGGTTTTGGTCTTGTACCCGTGGAGAAGATCGTCCGTTCCCTCAAGAAATCCGCCCATCCTTTGCAGATTCTGGTCGTATCGGGAAACAACGGACGCCTTCAGAAATCACTCTCCGCCTACTGCAAACGGCTGAGTCGGATCTCTCCCGAGCTTTCCAGGAGGATTCGTGTATTTGGATACGTGGACAACATCTGGGAATTCATGCATGCTTCCGATTTCCTGATTTCGAAGCCAGGGGGGCTCACTTCCGCCGAGGCTCTGGCTTCCTGTCTGCCCATGATCATGGTGAAACCTCTCCCGGGTCAGGAAGAGCGAAACTCGGAGTATCTCTCCCGCAAGAAGCTGGCTGTCCCTGTCTGGGATGAGGGAAAGGCGTACCGTGTGATAGATTTTTTCCTGGAACATCCGCAGCGCCTGGAAAAAATGAAACAAAGGATCAGCGAAGCGGGCCGCCCCGATTCCGCGGGGGATGCCGTGGCATCGGTCCTGATGCCCTTGCTGGGCATGGGGAAGCCCGTTCCCCTGTCCTCATGACAAGGATTCTCATCTCAGGCTACTACGGCTTCGGAAACATCGGCGATGAGGCGATTCTCCTGTCCCTTGTCGGCTCCTTCCGCGGCTCTGCGCCCGATCTGGATCTTGTTGTGCTTTCCGGGGATCCGGGGAAGACGGAGAGGGATTGCGGAGCTCGATGTATCCCGAGAAGCGATTATGCGGCAATCCTTCGGGAAATCTCGGACTGTGACCTCTTCTTCTCCGGGGGAGGAGGATTGTTTCAGGATGTGACTGGAATACGATCTCTGGCCTATTACCTCGGATTGGTGCAATTGGCGGAATTCCTGGGGAAAAAAGTAGTCATCGGAGCCCAGGGGATCGGTCCTGTCGAAACCCTTCCTGGCAGAGAGATGACCCGGTTTGTGGTGAGCCAGGCTGACCTGGTGATTGTGAGGGACGAAGCCTCCAGCGACCTCCTCCAGGAGATCGGAATTCGGCGAAAAGACATCGCCGTAACGGCCGATCCCGCCCTTCTTCTGTCTCCTTCCGGAAAGGAGAGATTGAAGGAGATTCTCGATACAGAGGGCATCCCCTGTGACGGTCGTCCCCTTGTCGCTCTTTCCTTCAGAAAATGGCAGGGAATGGACACAGTGCTTCCATCTGTTGTGGAGGCATTGGATGAGTTTCTGTCCCGCACGGGCGCCCTCGGTATCTTGATTCCCTTTCAGGAGTCTTTGGATAAAGGGATTCTCAGGCAGATTTCGGAGAAACTCCCGGGCCGTTCTCTTCTCGTTTCCGGAACATACACCCCATCGGAGCTTGCCGCCTTGATTTCCGCCATGGATCTGGTCGTCGCCATGCGGCTCCATGCCTGTATTTTTGCCGCTGCTTTCGGATCGGTTCCCATCGGAATTGCCTATGATCCAAAAGTAAGGCACTTTCTGGAAAGAGTGGGCGCCCCTGTCATCAGTCTTTCCGATGTTTTTTCGGGAAAGCTCGGGTCCCTGCTGGATCAAGCCTGGGAAAGGCAGCGAGATCTTCGGGACGCTGTTTCCGCACGGACAGGGGACCTGAAGGAGAAGGCGCACGAGACCATTAAGATGACACTGCAGCTTCTCGGATTTTGAAATCGCCCTTTACACACCTTTCAGATTATGGTATAATGCTTTCGGTTATGGCACATCCTATTGCGCCAGAGAATCTCCTGTCTCCGGGCGAGTCCTCGGCACTGTCCGAGCGCGTCCGGACTCCAAGGTCGAATCCTGCGGGCTGTTTGATCGAGTTTCGGTCCGTCAGTGTCGTTTACCCCAATGGCGTGAAGGCTCTCGTGGATGTGAGCACAGAGATTGAAAAGGGAGAGTTCGTTTTTCTCGTGGGGCCGACAGGCTCGGGGAAATCCACTTTTCTCAGGTTGATTTACGGGGAAGCCCGTGCTTCTGTGGGAGACGTCATCGTCGAGGGAAAGAGTGTGCGGAAATTAAGGCACCATCAGATTCCTTTTCTGAGAAGACGGATGGGAATCATTTTTCAGGATTTCAAGCTCCTTCCCAATAAGACGATCTACGAGAACGCGGCCTATGCCCTGGAAGTCATCGGCGCACCGAGCCGCGAGATCGCCAGAAAGGTATCCCATGTCCTGTACGTAGTGGGCCTGGAGCACAAGGTCCGGATGTTTCCACATGAGCTTTCGGGCGGGGAGCAGCAAAGAACTTCCATCGCCAGGGCACTGATCAACCATCCTCCCATCCTACTGGCCGACGAACCCACTGGAAACCTCGATCCCGACACGGCCTGGGATATCATGCAGCTCCTGCAGCAGATCAACCAGAAGGGAACCACTGTTCTCATGGCCACGCACAACAGGATCGTTGTGGATTCCATGAAGAAAAGAGTGCTCACCCTGGGCTCCGGCGCCATTGTGGGGGACCAGTTGAAGGGGGGATATTCGGGTGGTTCTTAGAAGCCTTCCTTTTTTTTTCAGGGAAGTAGCTTTGAACCTGAAACGAAATCCTGTAATGACGATTGCATCCGCCAGCACGGTTCTGGTGCTGGTCATTGTCCTGGGCGTTTTCTCCATCGTTGCCGTAAACCTGGTCAAGTTTTCGAGAGTCGTCTCTTCTCAGTTTCACATGACTGCCTTTCTTTCCGAGAACATGTCATTAGGGGATGCCATGCAGATTCAGAAACAGATCTCTGGGCTGCCCCATGTGGCACGGATACGATATGTTTCCAGCGAGGAGGCCCTGAAACGGGTCGGGGAATGGCTCAAGGAGGAAATAAATCTCGAAGGTCTTGTGAAGAACCCCTTTCCTTCATCCTTCGATATCTATGTGGACGACCCGACGGCCATGGACGAAGTGGCCATCGGGCTCGGGAAGATACAGGGCATCAAGGACCTGAACTATGCCCGCAAAGAGGCGGCCCGGATGGTTCCTTTTCTGCGGAACATCAAGTACGCGTGCATCGTCTTGATCGCTCTTCTTCTGTTTACCACGGTATTGATCGTCAGCAACACCATCAAGCTGACGGTCTTCGCTCGAAGAAGGGAAATCGAGATCATGCAGCTTGTCGGCGCCGCACACTGGTTCATACGCTGGCCCTTCATACTGGAAGGAGTTCTCCAGGGGCTGTTTGGCTCGGCCGTTGCCGTTACACTCCTCTACATCACTTACACCAACCTGCTTGCCACATTGGTGAACAGCGTTCCCTGGTTCCCACTGGTTTCGAATCCCCTCACCCTTCACCAGATTCTGGCGGCCCTTGTGGCCAGTGGGTGCATAGTGGGGGGAGCGGGAAGTTTCATCGCCGTAAATCGTTTCTTGAGGGTATGATCGGGTGACGGGAAGAACCATTGGAGTTTCCTTTGGAGTTTTGCTTCTGGTCGGCGTGGCCTGCCTTCCGGTCGTTTCTTTGAACTGGATTTATGACAAGCTGCACCACACCCGTGTCCAGCTCAGGATAGCCAATGAGAAACAGGAGGATGTGTCCCGCCAGCTTCACAGAACCGTGACGAGTCTTCGCAAGACCAGGGAAGATTTGGACCATCTTGACGTCAAGTTGACTCAGACCGAAATCCAGATTCGGGTGGTGAGGCATAACCTGGAAGTGGTTACAGCCCGCTTCTCCCGACACAAGGATGTTTTTCTTCGCCGCATGAAAGAAATTTATCGGGCAGGACGTGTGGATTTCCTGTCCGTTCTGGCCAATGCCAGAACGTTCTCCGAATTTCTGAACAGAGTCTTCTACCTGCGACTCCTGGTGAATCAGGATGTGGGACTTCTGAACCAATTGAAGGAAGACGAAAGGGAGTTGCGAGCGCAAAGAGCCTTGCTGGACGATAAAAGGGCTCAGATCTCGCGACTCAAGGTGGAAGTGGGGCAAAAGGAGAAGCAGCTTGTTTCTCTCGCCGGCATCAGGGAAGATCTTCTTTCTGAGGTGGAAGAAGAGCGAAGGGCCTATACGGAGGAAATCGTAGAGCTGGAGCACTCCTCCCAGGAGCTGGAGCGCCAGTTGCAGGACATGATCCGACGGGAGCAGGAAAGTCTGAGACAAAGGCACGGATCAACCCGCACTTTTCTCAAGAGCGACGGAAGTTTCATGTGGCCGGCCGGCGGCCCTCTGACGTCGAATTTCGGGTGGAGACAACACCCCATTTTTGGGAATTTGAGATTCCATACGGGTCTTGACATCGGCGCATCTTACGGTACAAATATAGTAGCCGCCTCCGACGGTATCGTACTCTATTCGGGGTGGTACGGCGGATATGGACAGGCTGTAGTACTGGATCACGGGGGAGGGCTTTCCACTGTTTACGCTCATTGCTCGGCCCTCAGTACGGGCAACAGTACCGGTCCCCATCTTCATTTTGAGATGAGGCAGAACGGTACCGCCATTGATCCACGGGGGAAATTGTAGGGAAAGGGAAGCGATGCATGTGAGAAAAATGAGGCTGATTCTGGCCGCCATAGTTCTGTTCTTCGGGGGATTTCTGAATCACTCCTACGGACAATCCCTTGCCTTGGAGGGACCTTCACGTCCAGGCAAGGAGATGCCTGCCGATGTAGGTCAGATTTTATCCGTAGTGCGCCTTGTGGAGACCGAGTATTTTCACCCCAGCAATGAAATCGTGTTGGCGAATGCGGCTTTGAAGGGGATCGAGAGTTTCCTGAAAGCCAGAAAACTTCTGGCAGGGCCTATTCAGCCGGTTTCACCATCAGGGGTGGCGGACAAGGATCTGATGGCTTTCTCCGAGCGTTATTCCCGCATAAAGGAGCAATATTCCGCAAGAGTAAAGGAGAAGGAGCTGGTCCATGCCGCCATACGCGGCGTTGTCTCATCCCTGAAGGACCCTTACACGGTTTTTATGGATTCCCGGGAATATCATTCCTTGACGGAACAGATGAGCGGTGGAAACTTCGGAGGCATCGGCATCTACATTGATCTGGAGAAAGTAAAGGGCAGCAAGGCATCCCGGCTCCTGGTGGGCGAGACGATAGAAGGAACCCCTGCGTTTCGGGCAGGGTTAAAAACAGGGGATATGATCGAAAAAATAAACAGCAGGTCCACCCGGGGCATCACGGTCGAGGGAGCGCAACATCTTATTCGTGGGCCTGTGGGAACCAGAGTGACTCTCACTGTAAGGAAGAAGAACGAACCTCGGACGATCGAGATCGTTCTTCTCAGGGAGAACATTCGTATTCCCAGTGTGAAGCACCGAATGCTCGAATCCAATGTGGGCTATGTGCGGCTTCGGACTTTTGGGGATCAAACACCCAGGGAGCTTGAAAAGGCAATCGCAGAATTGGAAGCCCGGGGTGCGAAAGGATATATTCTCGATTTGCGAAATAATGGGGGAGGATATATTACGACAGCTCTGTCCGTTTGCAGCAGGTTCCTGCCCGGCGGAAGTCTGATTGTGTCGGTGGTTGACCGAAAGGGGAGAAAGACCTCTTACTTCGCCGATGGGAGCATGCACCAATAGGCGCCTGTCGTCCTACTGGTAAATACTTACAGCGCCGATTACGGCAGCGGCCCTTCAGGATAATGGGGCAGGCAAGCTGGTCGGCGCCAAGACGTACGGGAAGGGAACGGTGCAGTCCATTTATCCGCTGAGTGATGGATCGGCTGTAAAGCTGACCGTTGCACATTATGTGACACCCAATGGGGAGGATATTCACAAAAAGGGAATAGCCCCCGATGTTCAGGTTGAGGTGAAGAAAGAGGTTTCATCACCTTCGGAGTCCCTGGAAGGGGCGGACCGACAGGACATTCAGTTGCGAAGAGCCCTTGAGCTCATGTCTTCCGAGTTGGCTAAGAAATGAATTCTGATCAGGTGGTGAACAAACCTATGTTATTCAGTAAGTTGAAGAATCAAAAAGAGAAATTCGTTGCCATATTTTTTGTTCTGTTTCTTGCGCTGGTTTTCGTGGGGACGGGAATTCGCGGTCAGGTCGCCGTCAGGCAGGGGACGGATGATGACAAATCAACCGTTCTCATTGTCAATCGTGTTCTCCGCACACTGAAATTTGAATATGTGTCGGAAATAGACGAGAGGAAGCTTCTCAACGAATCGCTGAAGGAGCTGGAGCGCGAGGTCAAGCAGGCAAAGGGATCGGTGGCGGTATCTTCCCTGCGGGGGGAGGATTCCAATGCCGTCCTTCAGCAGTATGATGCCCAGTTCCTTGACATTCTGGAGAAATACGGCGACAAGATAGGAAGCCAGAAACTCCTCAAGGCAGCCATGAAGGGCCTCTTGAAGCCCTTGGATGACAATTACACGGTCTACCTGGATTCCAAAGAGCACAGGACCCTGAATGAGCAGATGAGCGGCGGAAACTTCGGCGGCATCGGCATTTACATCGAGCTGGACAAGAAGAACAAGAATCAATTGACCGTATTCGAGCCCATTGAGGATACCCCTGCATACAAGGCGGGACTGAAGTCCGGAGACGTAATTACCGCCATTGACGGAAAGTCCACCAGGGGAATCAGCATTGATGTGGCCCAGAGCACCATCCGCGGCAAAATCGACACGAAAGTCGTGCTCACAATCAGAAGGAAGGGTGTACAGAAAGATCTGTCTTTCACCCTCACCAGGGCCTGGATTCACGTGAACAGTGTCTCCTACAAGCCCCTGGAAGGCGGAACTGCCTACATCAAGCTGAAGCTCTTCGGGGAAGAGACCAATCGGGAGCTGGATGATGCCTTGCAAAAGGCGGAGACCCAGGGCGCCAAAGGGGTCATTCTTGACCTTCGAAACAATGGAGGAGGATATATTACCGCGGCAAGGGATGTATGCAGCAAGTTCCTGCAGCCCGGAGACACCGTTGTCTCCGTGGTGACCCGGGACGGAAGAAGGCAGACTTACCGCGCCGCCGGCGCCGCGCAGTTGCAGGGGCGCCCTCTGGTAGTGCTCGTAAATGAATACAGCGCAAGCGCCTCCGAGATCACGGCAGGAGCGATTCAGGACTACCATGTCGGCACCTTGATCGGTGTCAAGACATTTGGAAAAGGAAGCGTGCAAACGATTCATCCCCTTCCCAACGGAGGAGCGATCAAGCTTACTACCGCGAAATACTTCACTCCGAAAGGAAGAGACATCAACAAAAAGGGCATCCAGCCGGATGTGGTAGTCCCCCTGGACCCCAAAAAGGTGCGCAAGCTCGGCGGAGATGACGATCTTCAGTTGAAATCCGCTGTTTCCTACATCCGTAAGTTGACGGCCGATAGGTAGCTCCAAAACAGCTTTCAGCCGTCAGCAGTAAGCGGTCAGCCGGAAAGCCCTCCGCAGAGGACAGGCGCCATGGCTGACCGCTGATAGCTTGCCCACGCCATCACTCCCCGTGGGACAGGCATCCTGTCTGTCATTCCACAGACCAGAGCGTATGACCCATAACTTCCCTTGGAGGTGCTTCATGGCGAACAAGAAGAAACCGGCCCGCCGACCTTCCGGTCTCACAGGAGGGAAACTCGGGAGTCTCTTTTGGCTCCTGGCCATAGTGGGGCTCATGATTATCTCGGCGGTTCTCTATTTTTCTTTGGACCTTTCCGCAAACCGGAAACACCACTCGCGAAATGTCTCCCAGGCTCAAAGGCTCTCGACCGCTGATTCCCCCCTCGTGCCCCGCCCCAAACCCACGGACCGCCCCCGCAGCCAGGGACCCAGGATCACCAACAATTCCCCCAAGATCGCCATCATCATTGACGATCTCGGGTACAGTCTGGAGCGCGCCCTCCCCTTCCTTGGCCTTCCCTGCTCCATAACCCTGTCGGTCCTTCCGTCACTGCCGTACTCCGCTCCCATCGCCAGGAAGGCCAAAGAGGAGGGTAAGGGCGTGATGATGCATCTTCCCATGGAAAGCAAGACTGGAAAGGAGCCGGGACCCGGCGCCGTCACGATGGAGATGCCTTCACCGGAGTTGAGACAGCAGATTGCCGAGGATCTGGAGTCGGTGCCTGGAGCAACCGGCGTAAATAATCACATGGGTTCCCTCGGTTCGGAGGATCGCGCCCTTTCCCGCAGGATCATGGAGTACATGAAAGAAAGAGACCTCTTTTTCATTGACAGTCGCACTTCTCCCGATTCGGTCCTGGGAGCGGTCGCTTTGGAATGTGGAGTTCGCTGTCTGTGCCGGGCGATTTTCCTGGATCATGAGGATCAGCCTGACCGAATTCGGGAGAAGCTGGTAGAGGCGGCAGATCTGGCGCTCAAACAGGGAATGGCAGTGGCCATCGGCCATCCAAGACCCAATACGGCTCTGGTTCTCCAGGAGGCCGTCACCTTGTTTTCAGGGAAAGGGGTGCAATTGATCACAGCCGATGATCTCTGGGGAGAATGATTTCATGGACAAGGAGAAACTGATCCATCTTCC
>JACPDT010000090.1 GCA_016183865.1 Armatimonadota bacterium
GTTTTCTACACCTTTCAGAATCTTTATCAGCGATATCCGCTCTTTCATCGTTGGGTTGAGGGATATGTGTTCAGGCACGCAGATGCCGCTATGGCGGGGTCCGGCGAGTGCTCAGATGTTCTGAGAAGGAAGAAATTCAAGAAACCGGTTCACATCGTATATCCCGGAGTCAATCCCGTTCATTTTTTCCCATGGGATGCCGCGGAATTTCGCCGGAAACTCGGCCTTTCAGGCTTTACCATCGGGTATGTGGGAAGGCTTGCGAAGGAAAAGGGACTGGGCACGCTGATGGAGGCGGCCGCCTTTCTGGGTGAAGGGGTGCAGCTCCTTCTCATCGGAAGCGGTCCCGATGAGCTGGAATTGCGGCGAAAGGCGCGCAGTCTCGGAATCTCGGACCGAATCTGCTGGATCTCTTCCATTGACAACACCGATGCTTACCGATATTACAACGCCATGGATGTTCTGGTCCTGCCTTCTCTCACCACCCCCCAATGGAAGGAGCAGTTCGGCAGGGTTCTGGTGGAAGCCATGCTGTGCAAGACGCCTGTCATCGGGTCCAGCTCGGGAGAGATTCCGACAGTCATCGGGGATGGGGGATCGGTTTTCCCTGAAGGGAATGTGGTGGCACTGGCAGGTTCTCTTTTTCGGTTGCGAACTCGGGAGGAGTACCGCATTGCGATTGCGGAGCAGGGCTTCCGGAGGGCCCATTCGGAGTACACCTTTCAGAGGATGGCGGAACGGACGCTCCCGGTGTTCCGCTCCCTAATGGAAGGCTGCCTTTCGTGACGACTGAACGAATTCTTCTCGTAAAGCTGGACCACATCGGGGATGTTCTCTGGGCTACTCCTGTGGTGTCCACTCTGCGAAAGCATCGTCCTCAGGCATTCCTGGCCATGGCGGTCTCCGAATACGCCATGGACGTGGTAAAAGACAATCCCTTTCTCGATGCCGTGATCCCTGTGCCCTATGCCTGGCACAATGACAGGGGCAAAGTGCGGATGCTTTCAGAGAAACTCAAGGATTTCAGATTTGATCAGGCCCTGGTTCTCGACCCTGTGGAATGGTCCAACTATCTTGCCTTTCTCTCCCGGGCCCCAAAGCGGATTGGGTACTTCTACAGGGACAAGCCTGTCACCTGGCTCAAAGCCTTGTTTCATCTGACCCGGCGAATCCCCCATCCCTCTCAGTCTCCGCCGTTCCTGCACGAGGTGGAGGTCATGCTGGGATTGTTGCGCCGCATCGGGATAGCCGGCGAGTACGTGGAAGATGTTCTTCTTCCTATCCCGAAAGAAGATCGCGCGTGGGCGGAAGCCTGGCTTCGAGGCCATGATCTCAGCCGGCCCCTGGCTGTTCATTTGAACAAGGAATGGTTTGATTTCGGCTGGCCTCGGGAGCTTTTTTTTCGCCTGCTGGACGAGATTCTGGCAGCATGGCCGAGGGAAGGGATTCTTCTCACCTATGGCCCGTGGGAAGAGGGGCTCTATGCGAGGCTTTCCGAGGAAATCGCAAGGCGTCCCCTCATCGTTTCGGTGGGAGGGCTTCCTCTTTTGCGCTGGGCGGCTCTTCTGGCGCGATGCAGGGCTCTTGTTTCCATGGACACAGGGGCTGTCCACATGGCCGCAGCAAGCGGCGTGCCGGTAGTCACGATCTTTGAGTGGGAGAAGGAACTGTACAGAACCTATGTCCGCTGGGTGCCCTGGCGCGCTCCCTACAGGTGCGTTTTCAAGCAATTTAATAATCTAAATCAGCGGTTTGGGGACCTTTACGCCGCTTCCTCCAGAGCCACCGAATGAGCGATTGCCGCCCCTGCCATAGGATCGGGGAGGCCGTAACCTTGCCGGCGTGAGGGAATCTCCGAAAGCCGCTTTCCGGTCCTGGCGAGGATCATTCGGACATCGCGAAGATCCAGCTCAGGGCATGCCTGAAGCCATTGGCAGAGTATTCCGCTCACGATGGCCGCTCCTATGGAAGTGCCCAGCATGGGGAAATACCCTCCGTCCTTCCCACCGGCCGGAACATCGGAAGCGGGGGCCATGACATCAGGTTTCATTCTCCTGTGATCTGCGTCTGAAACTCCCCATCGGTTTTCCAGGACTTTATGGAACCGATCATCCATTGCTCCAACAGCGAGTGTGCTGGGGGAGAGGGCCAGAACGCCCATTTCATCCATGTCCATAAGACCCCGCCCGGAAGCCACAACGGGAATGACCCCTTCTTCCGCAAGCTGGTCCACTATTTCAAGAATGCGATCCACATTGTCTTCCGATTCGCAAGTGCCGCACGTGCATCGGGAGATGCTGAAGGACATATTGACCACCCGGATTCCGTAATCCCAGTGGTTTTCCAGGAGCCATTCAAGCCCTTCCTGGATATGCTTACCCGACAGATACCCTTCCTTGCCCGCCACCTTGATTCCCACAAGATGGGCTTCAGGAGCGAGCCCCATGATCCTGCCCCGGCTTGCTTTGCCGTTCCCGCAAGCAACGGTGGCGATCGAGGTGCCATGGCCCTCGTTGTCATAACAGAACCTGGAGCCCCAGGCAGGATCGAGGAATTCCACCACCCTTCCCGAAATGTCGGGATGGTGAAAAATTCCCGTATCTACCACCGCCAGTCCCACACCGCGTCCCGTCAGTCCGCTTGCATGGAGGGCGCGGTGATGGAAAAGGGTCTCCATGACCTTCTGTCTGTCCTCCAAAAATCCTGAAAGCACGAGCGTCACCTCTGTGTTTATTCTATCAGATGAGGGACCGGAAGAACATAACAAAAGTGTAAACCTTTGGACGCCCCTAAAGGATCCCGCGGCCTCTGCGTCAAAATGCTCTTCAGATAAGGAGGAGAGCGATGCTGGAGATAACCGTACCCGTGATGGAGCCTCTTTCCGGGTTGCGCCGAACCCATTCCTGCGGAGAGTTGACTTTGGAGCAGGTAGGGCGTGAAGTCACTTTGATGGGCTGGGTACACAGGCGCAGGGACCTGGGTGGGTTGATTTTCATTGATTTGAGAGATCGTGTCGGGATCACCCAGGTTGTTTTCAACCCCCAGACCGATCCGGTCCTGCACAAGAAGGCCGGCCTGCTTCGGGGCGAGTTCGTTGTGGCCGTCACGGGAACCGTGCACAAAAGGCCCCCCGGGACGGAAAACCCCCAGATCGGGACAGGTCAGGTGGATGTGATCGCGAGGGAGCTCCGGATTCTGAACACCGCTAAGCCTCTTCCCCTCCAGGTGAGTGAGGACCAGGAAGTGGATGAAGCCCTTCGCATGAAGTACCGGTACCTGGATCTCCGAAGAGCCGGCATGCAGAGCATCATGCATCTCCGCCACAGGGTTACCCAATCTGTCCGAAAGTTTTTCGATCAGGAGGGGTTCTGGGAAGTGGAGACCCCCCTTCTCATCAAGAGCACGCCTGAAGGGGCCCGAGACTATCTCGTGCCAAGCCGCACCAATCCGGGTCGCTTCTTCGCGCTCCCCCAGTCTCCGCAAATCTTCAAGCAGCTTCTGATGGTCGCAGGTTTTGAGAGATACTTCCAGATCGCCCGCTGTCTCAGGGATGAGGACCTGCGTGCAGATCGGCAGCCTGAGTTCACCCAGATTGATGTGGAGATGTCTTTCGTGGAGCAGGAGGATGTGCTTACCTTAATGGAGCGTCTTTTTGCTTCGGTTTTCCAGGAATGCCTGGACTACACCCTTCCGATTCCCTTCCCCCGGCTCACCTATAAGGAGGCCATGGAGAAATACGGGAATGATAAACCGGAGCTGCGATTCGGACTCCCCATTCTGGATGTGAGCGATGGGGTCAGAGAGTCGGAGTTTTCCGTGTTCTCTGACACCCTGGCAAAGGGGGGATCGGTAAAGGGGATTTCCTTGCCTGGAAAAGGAGGCCTCTCCCGAAAGGATCTGGATGGGCTCGGGAAGCTCGCTGAGTCTATGGGGGCGAAAGGCCTTCTGAGCTACGCTCTCACGGATGAGGGTCCGAAGTCCTCGATCCTGAAGTATCTCTCACCCTCTTCTCAGCAGAAGCTGCAGGAGCTTGCCGCATTGAAACCCGGAGATCTGCTCCTGATGATCGCGGACGAGACTTCCAGGGCTCTGGACTGCCTTGGCAAGCTTCGCGTCGAGCTTGGGAGAAGGTTCGATCTCATCCCTCGGGGAAAGTTCGCTTTCGCCTGGATCGTGGATTTCCCTTTGTTTCATTACAACGAGGACACCCGGCAGCTCGAGCCCCAACACCACCCCTTTACCTCGCCACTGCAGGGAGATCTGGATCTCCTGGACAAGGATCCGACCAGGGTCCGGGCAGCAGCCTATGACCTGGTACTGAACGGCTATGAGGTGGGAAGCGGCTCGATCCGAATCCATCAGAGACCCCTTCAGGAGAAGATCTTCAATCTGATCGGTCTGTCCATGGAGGAAGCAAAAGAAAAGTTTGGTTTCCTCATGGAGGCCTTCGAGTACGGCGCCCCGCCTCATGGAGGAATTGCCCCGGGATTGGACCGGATCGTCATGATCATGGCTGGAGCAGAGACAATCAGGGAAGTCATCGCATTCCCCAAGAACCAGAACGCCAACTGCCTTCTCACCGGAGCCCCGGTGGAGGTCTCCGAAGACCAGTTGAAGCTCCTCAGGATTCGTGTGGATCAGGGTTAACAGGTTTTTTGCGGTCTATTGCGCATCTCCGTTGCTCTGGCATGAATCCCTTTCTTGCCCCGCAGCATCTCTTATGAAGACGCATGGAAAGAAAAGGAGTTTTCTCGTGTCCCTGTGGACTTTCGCATATATTGTGATCGGCGCCCTTCTCGGATATGGAGTGGCTTTTCTGTCCCAGAGGATCGGGGCGGTGGGCTGAAGCGTTCTTTGCAACCCGTGGGTCAGCACGGTATACGGAGCAGTACTGGGTTACATTTTGTCGGGCGTGTCTGTTCTTCCTTGATTTCTCCTCCCCATACGGATTTTTCCTTGATTTCTCCTCCCTCTGGGAGGAGCTAGAGGAGGGTGCGGGAGGAGCTAGAGGAGGGCAAGGCAAGTCCTGAGCCTATTCGGTCACTTCATGCTTTCCTGCCAGAATCTCTTCGAAAACGGCGGGAACGGGTATTTTGAGGTCTTTCTCGTATTTCTCCTCGAGCCAGTCCACGTGTGTTCGGGCTCTCCCTACCTGTCCGGTCCGTGTGAGGGCCGACAGGAAGAATCTGTTGAATCCTTCGTGCGTGGGATCAAGGGCCAGGCCTTCTTCGCAACAGATGAGAGTGAGAAAGAGATTCACATTCGAGTAAAGGGAGGCCAGATGTAGCAGGACCCTGCTGTATATCGCCTCCAGGCGCTTTCTTTCGGTCCGGGTCCAGGCATCGTATGTATTGTCAGGCAGAAACGGACCCTGGTACAGTTGTCTGGCCTCCTCCAGAAGGGGAAAGGCTTCCTGCTCTTTTCCGGAGGCCATGAGCTTTTCCGCCTCGTTAAGGAGCCGTTCCAGCTCATCGCAGTCCATCCAGCATGTGGCGAGATTCAGAAAATAGTGATCTCCTTCGCGAACGATGAATTCTTCCTTGTTCTTGAGAACATGTCTGAGCCGCCAAACCGCCGTATTGAGTCTTTGCCATCTTCCCTTTTCACTCCGCTGCGGCCAGAGTGCTTCCACAATCTTTGTCCTCGCGGCTTTCCTGGATCGCATGGTCACGAGCCATTTCAAGAGCTCTTCGGCCTTCTTCCTTCCCCAGTTTCGGCCCGTTATCTTCCTTCCTCGGAGAACGGCATGAAAGGTGCCAAGAGCGTATATCCGCAGAGGCATGGGTTGCACGCGATGGGTGTGCCCATCTTTCGATGGGGCCAGGAGCTTTCTCCCGAGTGGGTCACCCGGATCGCACATGTCGCTCAACCTGGCTTGAAGATCCGCGTCACGGCCTCCCGAGGGGATCATGATTTTTCCGATCTTCTGAACTTCTTCCGTGAAGCGATTCTCCCTGAGAGCCTTCGCGAACAGGGGCGGCACAAGGCCCAATGGATCGAACCGAAGCATCGCTTCCTGTCCCTCTGCCAGGATTCTTCTTGCGGCTCTTGCAAAACAGTCCCATCCTGTGACATTTTTTTCGGCGAAATGAGCCAGGGCGGACAAAGTCAGATCCGAGTAATTCTCCCAGGGGATGGATCGGCATTTCCGAGAGATTCGCTTTGCCTTAAGAAATGACAGCCGCGCTTCCTGAAGGTTTCCTTTCAGCATATGGACATACCCTGTGGTCCACCATCCCAGGACTCCAAAAGGGCCTTTGGACCTCAAGGGATCTTCGATCTTCGAGACTCCGTGCCACGCTTCGTCCATTTTACCCTGTCGCGCCAGGCCGAGGACTTCCATGGACTGAAGCCAGATCCGACAGCATGCGACAATGGAGCCCTGAATCTCTTCGCGGACGATTCGCAGGGCCTCATCCACCCTGGAGAGACACAGCAAGGACATGGCCTTGACGAGGAGTCCGGTCTTCTCACCTGCCCAGAAAATCAGGTCTCTGGAGCTCCGAAGCGCTTCTTCAGAACCGGCCAGGGCTTTTTCCAGGTCCCCCGAAAAGAGGGCGGCAGCGGCGATGCCGACTCTGTTGCCGGAAACCATGCGAAGATCTCCGGCTGCCGCATATATGCCCGCAGCCTCCTCGAAGCATCTCCTTGCTTCGGCGAAGTTCCCCTGCCAGAGGTGCAGGTACGCGCCGGCCAGGGTGTTTACCCAGGCGATGCCGTCGTTTTTCTGGACATCTCTGGAAGCGACAAGGGCCTGTCGGAGGAATTCATAAGCTTTTGCCATATGCCGTCCCGATTCCACCAAGATTACTCCCCTGTCCGCCATGCAAACCGCGAAAAGGTCTTTTCTTACCAACGGGCAGGAGGAGACCGCTTTCTCCGCGTGGCGATTGGCCACGGAAAGGTCTCCGATCGCCCAGTAGCCGAAAGCAAGGGCATTATGGGCTGCGGCAACATTTTCGAAGTTCTGATTCTTCCTGGCCACTCTGCCGCAACGCTCGTAGACAGGGAGGGCCTGCCGGAAATCTCCCTCCATCTCATAGCTCTTGCCCTCAAGAAGGGAGAGAGAGTCTGAGCTTTTTCGCACCACATCAGGAAGAAAGGACAGCCACCGCCGTACCGTTTGGGAATGGCTTTCCCAGAGCAGTTTTTCGCCCCGCTCAAGGAGAATCCGACGGACTCCATCGTGATCACCGGCCTCCTGATAGTGGTGGATTGCCTCCTCCCATTCTCTCTGGGAGTGACAAAACCGCCCGGCCTCACAGTGGAGGTCCCTGAACACCTTGTCGCCGTTTTCCTCCAGCAGTTTCCGGTTCAGGAATTCTGAAAAGAGATGGTGGTATCTGTGCCATCCTTGATCTGCATCAAGTACGCACAGGAACAAGTTCTGCTTCCCAATCTCTTCCAGCGAGGCCTGCACCTCCTCCGTGGAGAACCACAAAGCGCACTCCTTCGCCCTGAATCTTCGAAAAACGGCGCTGTATTTCAGAAAGACCTGCAAAGATTGGGGCAAATGGCGGTACGTCTCCTGGGCAAGATATCGAAATACTCCCTGAGGAGTTTTCAACTCGGAGCGGGCATAGCCGTCTTTTTGATCAGGGAGCGCCTCCCTGCCGGTAAGATGAGAAAAAAAGGTGATCCCCATGATCCAGCCCTCCGTCTTATCGTATAAGACCCGGGCCGTCCCTTCGGTGAGACGCACCCGAAAAACCTGTTTGAAAAGGTCCTGAATCTCTGGAACCGTGAAGGCCAGGAGCTTGTCGTCTAGAATCAGGGTCCTGCCGTTCTCTCCGGCAAACTCCGGGATTCTCCGGGCGCCGATGAGCACCCGCACTCCCGGAGGGAGTCCGGCAAGGAGGGCGCCGGTGATCTCCAGGATTTTCGGATTCCTGAAGGTCAGATGGAAATCATCCAGTATGAGTGAAAAATCGGGGTAGGGGGAGCGGGACAGTGACAGAGTAAGTTCCCGAACCACGAGCGGCCAATCTGTGGAAGGGCTGGAAAGGAGCTTTAGATTGTTTTTGGCCCTTGCAGCAAGTCCTGGCGCCACTTGAGCCAGAGATTCACAGAGGGCCGCGAGGAAATTTCTCGGGTCCTCGTCTTGCCGTTCCAGGCTGAGCCAGGCGCAGGGTGGATGGGTGTCGTGCCAGGTGGAAAGAAATGAGCTTTTCCCGGATCCCGGCCCGGCAAGAACCAAAACCACCGGCGCATTGCTGCGCTCCACGATCTTTAGAAGACGTTTGCGTACCAGAAGTCCTCTGGACAAAAAAGGTGGTCTGACCCTTGCTTGTGTGATTTCCTGGCTCACTGAGCAAATCTCCTACTGATTCTGTAAACTGGGAGTAGTCCTTACTTCAGCAGATGGAAAAGTCATCCTTTGGTGATGTGATAAATCCTGTAATAGAAAGAAAATTGGGTGTTTTGTAGATCGAAATGTAATTCCGGCAGGATATAGATTCCGCGATAGTATTGACCTTCTTGCTCTCTGAGCGACTCTTGCCTCGGTGGCAATCGGCTCGGATCTCAGGATTTCCATTAACCCAATTTCTACGGTTTTTCTCTTACGACGAGGAAGAGTAGAATCCGCATATCATCCATTGCGGAGCATTTCAAAGATGAAAATAATTCCTCGCATAGTTTCCTGTGGAGAAAGGAGGGATGTCGTTTCCATAAACTGAGACCACGAAAATACGATAGACCCCACGAATGTTTGAGAAAACAGACGCAGTTTTCCACTCCTCCGAAATAGCAAGAGACGATACCATCAAATACGATTACGACCTGCCCACAAAAATATGCAAGCCCAGGGGAGGTGAATCATGTAAGAAAAGGACGCTATCGACGCTATCTCCAAAGGATGCCTGCCTTGACAAGCCACAGTATTTCAAGTATTCTGGAAAGGAAGAGAGACGCAATAAGGTAAGAGTAGAATGCCAAAGCAGAGCGTTTACATTGAGACAACGGTGTTGAGTTATTTGACGGCCAGACCCAGCCGCGATGTCGTTGTGGCCGCGCACCAGCAAGTCACTGCGGAATGGTGGGAAAACACTCTTCATCTGTTTGATCCATACGTTTCACCCATCGTTGTCGAAGAGGCGTCCAGAGGAGATGAGGCTGCGGCAAGATTGCGGCTTGAAAAGATAGCCTTATTCCCTGTCCTGGAAATTACAGATGAAGTCCGCCAACTGGCAGAGCTTTATTTCCAGAAAATTTCAATTCCTGATAAAGCAAGAGCTGACGCATATCACCTGGCCGTGGCGACTCTCCATGGCATTGATTTTCTGGTTTCCTGGAATTTTGCCCACATCCTGAGTGCCCGGATAAGGGCAGTTGTTCAGGATATAAACATGATCAGGGGTATTGCCACCCCAATAATTTGCACCCCAGAGGAACTCACGGAGGCTTAACATGACGAACGATCCGATTGTGCAGGAGGTTCGCAAGATACGGCATGAAATTGAACAGGAATGTCAACAGGACCCCGACAAGTACTATCAACATCTAAAGGCATTGCAGGAAAAGCTTGCCGGACGCCTTGCCTCTCATTCCCCAAAGCCATTGGCTGCCGAACGCCGAGGAAATGCCGGTTAACACAGTGCTGCACCCGGCCGCAGGCCAAACCGCCTGTCCACCTAACGCAGGCCGCGTCTCAAGTCCCGCAATCTCTACGTTTCTGGCCTTTTGCTCTACCCACTCGAAACAAATCCTCCATTGATCGTTTATGCGGATACTGTATTGCCCTGCGCGGTCTCCCTTTAGTTTTTCGAGTCTGTTCCCTGGGACAACACGCAAATCCTGTAAATCTTCCACTTTCGTTCGAATCTCATGCAAGAAGAACTCCGCCAGGTGACGCAGAAGATAAGCCCGATCTTATGTGCTCCTGGTCCAAGAGACCCGGCGCCGGCGGTAGGCCTGAACTCAATGACACAGCCTCCCTTCCCCGTAACCCCCCCCATTTAAGCTTCCCGGAGTCTCAGGAAAACTCGAAACCCGATCACGAGGAAGTGGAAGGAGAGGCTCTTCCGGCTTCTTTGGGCCGGAACCTCCTTGATGCTTTTTATAGCAACCGTCAAAAGTATCGCCAAGGACGTGACAGATTAGCCCTAAAATTTGAACTTGGCATATTAAATTTTCAGGGTATAATAAACCCATGAAATACAGGATACTCGCCAGATCAATCCTTAAGGCATTGAGGTCGTTCCCCGCTGTGGTGGTGACGGGCCCGCGGCAATCAGGCAAGACTACGCTTGTGCGCAATCTGCTGCGCAGCACTCACACCCATATCAACCTGGAAGATCCGGACGTCGGACTCAGAGCCATCGAAGATCCGCGAGGATTTCTCGACAACCTGTCCACGCCGGTCATTCTTGATGAGATTCAATATGTTTCGGAGCTTCTTCCCTATATCAAGTCGAAAGTAGACTCAAAGCGTAAGGCAGGTCAGTGGATTCTCACGGGCTTACAGAATTTTGTCCTCATGCGCGGGGTGAGCGAGTCGCTGGCAGGGCGGGCGGCTGTACTTTCATTGTTGCCCTTCACCCTCATGGAGCGTATCGGAGGGGGTGAGGAATCGCGTGACGTCCCTTCTCTTCTGAAAACATCCAAGCCCAACCCTCCCCGGTCGGACATCAAGACTTCTCTGGCTGAGCTGGTGCTTCGCGGCAGCTACCCCGAGATCGCCTCCAAACGTTCAGTGGATAGGGGGATCTGGTGCGGCTCGTATATCGCCACTTACCTCGAACGTGACATCCGTAATCTTTCGCAGGTGGGCGACTTGCGGCAGTTCGAATTGTTTCTGCGTCTCGCGGCCACCCGAACAGGACAATTGCTGAATATTTCTGAAATTGCTAGAGAAATAGGCATTTCCTCTCCGACAGCCGCCCGCTGGATTTCCCTCCTGGAAACCGGGTATCAGATAATGCTGCTGCCGCCTTACTATCGAAATATCGGCAAGCGTCTGGTGAAGAGTCCGAAACTCTATTTCAACGATACTGCCCTGGCCTGTCACCTGTTGGGCCTGCGCGATACGGCGACCCTCTTGAACAGCCCCCATTTCCCCCATCTTTTCGAAACCTTCATTATCGCGGATTTCTGGAAGAGGTATCTGCACTTCGGGCAGATGCCCTCTCTCTATTACATGCGCACAAGGGACGGTTTGGAGATTGATCTTGTCGTCGAGGAGGCCCAGAAGCTCCATCTTTTCGAGGTGAAGAGCGGCGCCACAATTACGTCAAAACACGCGGCGTCATTGCAGCGTGCGCGAAGTGATCTGGGGCGCCTGATCGGCTCATGCGCCGTGATAGCGAGGTCTCCGGAGAGTTTTCCCCTCGGACGGGATATCCAAGTTTGTCGTTGGCAGGATGTGCTCGCCACGTGAACAATTGAAACCAGGGCAGGACAACAGATCCAGAGGATCTGGCGCCGGGAAGGTAGAGTCTCTGTAGAGAGAAGCTCAACGTGAGGGTTCCGAGTTATTGAATCGGAAGGGACGGTGTCTTGGGCAACAGGAAGCCGTAAAACCCAAGGAGTTTTTTGATGTGGAAGCCAGGGACTGGTGGATCACAAGAGTACTGGAAGACCACGGTGAATGCAAGAACCCGACACGGGAGAACTGTGGAGACAGGGACAGGATAAAATCGGTTTCCTTGTCCTGCAGTTGAAAGCAAGTCGAGCAATGCGGAAAAAATCTATACAGTCCTACCGCCGCCGTTCGGATACAAAGCCGCACGACAATTCCCTGTAGGGGCGAATCCTTATTCAGTGGCTATTGGAGACCTGAATGGGGATGGAAAACCGGATTTAGCTTCCGCAAATTCTGGTTCCAACACTGTCTCCGCGCTCCCTGGGAATGGTGATTGTACATTCCAGGCTGCAGTCACTTACGAAATGGCTGAATCTCCAAGACTCCTCTTGCCACAAGAAAGGAAATGTGCTAAGATAAGTTAGGAGATTTCCTGTGATGCTTGTGATGCTCAAGCTGTGTGTTGAGCCAACACATCTGCAACGGGAACCCGGC
>JACPDT010000102.1 GCA_016183865.1 Armatimonadota bacterium
AAACACGGCGACTCCCCAGTGGAATCCGCGGATGTGTCTCAAGGGATTTGCCTTCCAGAGGCGCGTTTACGGCCCTTTCCGCCTTCGGTACCCCCTGGTTCGGAAGGGCTGGAAGGAGTGGGCGGATGACGGCTTTCCCGAGCTCACCCCGGAAAACAAGGCCAGGTATAAATTCGACCGCAGAGGACAGGATGAGCTTCTGCGGGTGACCTGGGATCAGGCCTTTACCTATGCCGCAAAAGGGATGATCGCAATCGCAAAAAAGTACAGCGGAAGCGATGGGCGCAAGCGTCTTCTGGATGAGGGATACCCTGAGGAGATGCTGACCCATTGGAATGAGGCAGGCATGCGCACCTTCAAGCTCAGAGGGGGCATGGGGCTCCTCGGGGTCATCGGGAAGTACGGGATGAATCGTTTTGCCAATATGCTGGCCCTCCTGGATTCCCATGTGCGCAATGTGGGTGAGGACAAGGCTCTTGGGGCCAGGACATGGTCCAACTACACCTGGCACGGGGACCAAGCCCCCGGCCATCCCTTTGTTCACGGGCTCCAGACCTCGGATGTGGACTTCAATGATCTTCGCTTTTCCAAGCTGGTGGTTCAAGTGGGGACGAATTTCATCGAGAACAAGATGCCTGAAGCCCACTGGTTTGTGGAGACCCTGGAACGGGGCGGAAAATCGGTGGTCATCACCCCTGAATACGGCCCTCCCGCCACAAGGGCCGACTATTGGATTCCGGTTCGTCCGGGTCTCTCATGGCAAAAATCATCATAGACAAGAAATGGTATGATGCCGCTTTTGTAAAGAAATTCACCGATCTCCCTCTCCTCGTGAGAACCGACACTTTGCGCCGCCTGAAACCGCAAGACATTTTCCCGAATTACAGGAACAAGAACATCTCCCAGGGGCCGAGCCATAAGATCCAGGGATTGACTCGGGAACAGCGGGAGCAAATCGGCGATTTTGTTGTCTGGGACCGAAGAACAGGGGGGCCGAAGGCCATTACCCGGGACGATGTGGGGGAAAAGCTCTCCCGGGCAAGAGTGGACCCGGTGCTGGAAGGGACCTTCAAGGTGAGGACCGTGAAGGGGGAAGAGGTGACGGTAATGCCTCTTTTCGAGGCTTACAAGCTGCACCTCAAGGACTATCACATCACGGCAGTCCGTGAGATCACAGGCGCTCCCAAAGAGCTGATCGAGAGATTGGCGAAGGACATCGCAACCATCAAGCCTGTTTCCATACACTGCGGGGAAGGCATCAATCACTGGTTTCATGCCACATTGCACAACCGCGCCACATATCTCCCCTTGATGCTCACAGGGAATATAGGCGTCCCGGGCGCCGGGTGCCATACATGGGCCGGAAATTACAAGTCCGCGAACTTCCAGAGCACCGAATGGAGCGGACCCGGCATCCTGGGATGGGTCTCTGAAGACCCCTTTCATCCCGATCTTGACCAAAAAACGGACGGGAAGAATGTGCGGGTCAATTCCCTGACCCGGGATGAAGAAGTGGGGTATTGGGCCCATGGGGACAAGCCCCTGATCGTGGAAACCCCCAAATATGGAAGGAGAGTCTTTACTGGAAAATCGCACATGCCCACACCCACGAAAGTGATGTGGTTTTCGAATGTGAATCTGCTGAATAATGCCAAATGGGTCTATGAGCTTTTGAAGAATGTACACCACAAGATCGAGCTTGTCATGTCCACCGATGTGGAGATGACCTCATCCATCGAGTATTCCGACATCGCCTTTCCTGCCAACACATGGGTGGAGTTCGAGACTCTGGAAGTCACCTCTTCCTGCTCCAATCCTTTTCTTCAAATCTGGAAAGGGGGAATCAAGCCCCTTTACGACACAAAAGACGATGTGGCGATTCTTGCCGGCCTTGCGCAGAAATTGGGAGAAATCCTGAAGGACGGCCGCTTTTCCGATTACTGGAAATTCGCCATCGAGGGAAAGCCCGAAGTGTACATCCAGAGACTCCTTGATGCCTCATCCACAACCAGGGGATACAAGGTGGATGAGATCATGAAAAATGGCGGAGGCGCCCTTCTCCGTTTTCGGACCTATCCTCGCATTCCTTTCTGGGAGCAGATCCATGAGAATCTGCCCTTCCATACGCCTACAGGGAGACTTCAGGCTTACAACGATGAGCCGGAGGTGATCCGGTACGGGGAAAACTTCATCGTTCACAGGGAAGGCCCGGAAGGCACCCCCTACCTGCCCAATGTGATCGTGAGCGCAAACCCATACATCCGCCCCGATGATTATGGGGTTTCACCGGATGAAATGTCCCCGGACCTCCGAACCATCCGGAATATCAAGATGCCGTGGAAGAAGGTCAAGAAAACGACAAATCCCTTATGGGAGAAAGGATATAGATTCCACTGCCTGACTCCGAAGTCGCGCCACAGGGTCCACTCTCAATGGAGCGTCTGCGACTGGATTCAACTGCAGGATTCCAATTTCGGAGATCCTTTCCGAAGCGACACCCGAACACCCCATTTCAGCGAGCACCAGATCCAGATGAACCCCAAGGCGGCAAGAGATCTTGGAATCGCCGACGGGGATTACGTTTTTGTTGATGCCAATCCGAAGGATCGGCCTTATGTGGGATGGGAGGCTTCGGATCCCTTTTACAAGGTGAGTCGTCTGATGCTCAGGGCGAAATACAATCCCGCTTTTCCTTACGATGTAGTGATGTTGTACCATTCAGCCTTCATCGCTACCGAGAAAAGTGTGAAAGCCCATGAAACAAGAAAGGACGGCCGTGCCCTGGGGGAGGATGGATACCAGTCGAATTTCCGCTATGGCTCCCAGCAAAGCCTTACCCGAAGCTGGCTCATGCCCATGCATCAACTGGATACACTGTTCCATAAGAGCAAGCACAAGATGGCCTTCCTCTTCGGCTATGAAGGTGACAACCATGGAATCAACAGTGTTCCGAAAGAGACCCTCGTCAAGGTGACCAGAGCCGAGGCGGGCGGGCCTGGAGGAATCGGGGTATGGGAACCCGCGACAACAGGTTTCTCCCCGGCAGGTGAAAATCAGGCGATGGATCGGTACCTGGGCGGGGGATATGTGAATGTAGCGACCCGGAGTGAGCCGTGAGGTTCAGCCGCGAAGGCGGGAACAGAGCAGGACATCGCAGGACACGAGGCGCAAGAGATTCTCCGACACGCTGCCCATGTCGGGACTCGGATCGCCGTGAATACCCGTTTTCCCCATCACGAGGAGCCCTGCTTTTCTCTCCTCCACAAAGGCTCTGAGCTTTTCCACAGGCTTCCCTGCAAGCAAAGCAATCTCAAGAGAAACCCCGTGTTCTGACGCCATCTGCCGACCTTTCTCCAGATGGGACCGGTAGATTTTCCCGAGGCCCTTGTCAATGATGGCCTCATGGAGATCCTCCTGCTCCGAGAGCCGAAAGACGGAAGAAGCCTCCGGGGAAAGGACCCCGGTAAGGCCCTCGAAAAGAGCCTGATGAAGGTAAGGATCATAGGTCGCGACCGCTTCCACAGGCAATCCAAGAGCCTGTCCAAGAGAAAGAGCTGCACGAAGCCCCTCAAAGGACAGGTGACTCCCATCCAGGGCTGCCACAATGGGGCCTTGGAGAGAGAATTCGGTTCTCTTGACGACAAGCGTATCCGTGGCCGCCCTGCGAACCACCCGCTCGCACACACTTCCCAGAGGCACTCCTTCACTCCCGCCCATTCCCTTCGCGCCCAGGATCACGAGATCATGGGGGTGTTCGGCGACATGTCTAGCAATGGCGTGCCAGTTCTTTCCTTCCAGAATCAGTCTTTGTGAACAAGCCTCTGGTGAGACAAAGTCTTCTCTTCCTGATATCGCTCCGGAAGAGTGACTTCCATCTGCTTGAAACGATCATCGTGAAGTCTTGCGGCGAAAACATGCAAACCCGTGATGGAGGATCCGAAGCTTCGAGCCAGTCGGACTCCCCAGGTCACGGCGGCTTTGGAATGTCTTGAATTGTCAACAGGGATCAAGATTCGTTCGTACACGAAACCTCCTCTTTTCGCCGAATCCACCGGACCAGAGCGATTTCCAGCAATGCGGCGGCGATCACGGCGAGAATCGGCATAAGGTAGACGAGCGGCGACGGGGGGCCTTGCAGATAGAGATAATGCCAGCTTGAAATGGAGCATTGCTTCTCATTCTCCCCCCAACCGCCGTCTGACACGCGAAAAGCGACAGGGATGTACCTGCCTTCACCCGAGAAAAGCCAGGCGCCGGCTTCGGAATCCGAGGAATAAACAAAAACTGCGCTCCACTGTCCTTCGCGGTGAACGGCCTTCCCTGCAAGTGAAAAAGGGCCGGTGAGTCTCTCCGTTTTTTTCTGCCCCCTGGAAACAAAAGGCTTCGGCGTCTCCTCACCGAGATCCCAGGACCAGAGCTGAACGGGCTTTGAAGTACTGCCAAGAAGAAAGTACGGCTTCTCTTCCCCTTTGGGAGGGGAAGGGGGAAACTGAAGGACAATCCTGTCGGTATAAGGCTTCACGTCCCTTGTGCGATCCTCCCAACTGACTCTGAGTGCGATGGAGCGCCTGTTATGGAAAGAACGCACCTGAACTTTGCCGATGGAAGGATAATACCATCTGGGCTCTACCACGACCTGCCCCGCCAGTGGAAAATAGGAAGCAGGGACCTTCTGCCACATGCCGTCATCGGGATCAAGGGGAAGATCGTGTGCGAGGAGTCTTGACACGATCACGGTCTCTTGGCGGTCCTTGTCCCGGGCCAGACTCTTGACATAAAGGGCCGCATCCCATCGCTCCTCATCGGTCAAGCCATCCAGATAGGAAGGCATGGGTGTCCCATTGAGCCCTGTGGACAAGGCTCGATAGATGTCGGCGACTTTCGATCCGCCGCGAAAGTGCCTGGAATCCACTGGCCTTTCCTGACGTATACATCCCGTCCCCTTTCGATCCGGGCCTTCGTCATTTTGGGAGATCTGCCGATTGCCATGGCCTTTGGGGCAGTTTCCTCCCTGAACCTTTCGGAGAAGGTCTTGATATGGGCGGTCAGGTCCCAACGATCCTTCCGGGAAAGGTTGTCGAATCCAGGCATGGCGGTGCCTGGAACTCCAAGAGTGATTGTACGGAAGAGATCCTGGTCGGTGGGAAGCTCCCCTGAGGGCGTACTGCGAAACTTGAAAGCACCATGGGTGAAATCCCTGGGCTTTGGATACATGCGGGCAGCGGCGGCGCCATCCCCCTTCCCCTGCTTCCCGTGACACTGGGAGCACCATTCCTCGTAGATCTCTCTTCCGCGACGCGGATCGGTCTGCCGAGATCCCTCCGGCCCGGGAAAGAAAGGGCGCCCAACCAAAAAGAGAAGAAGAATCACCCCTGCCGAACAGATCTTACGATAAATCATCGCACCACCTGAGGCCGGTTCCCTGTTGCCCTGTACAGATAAAGGATGACCTGCCATATTTCCTTTTCTGTCAATTCGTGCTCCCAGGCAGGCATCGCGGAATGCCAGGGAGTGGCAACCGGGGGCAAGCCGGCGCCGCCGGTCTGAATCCTCCAAAAGACATAGGCCTCCTCCATTTGGGCAATGGTGTCCTGCCCCGAAAAGGCCAGGGGAGGCGGGTGAAAGGCTTCGGAGAACATTCCTCTGCCGTCCAGTTTTGCGCCATGGCACATGAAGCAATGAAGAAAATAGACGGCCTTGCCCCTTTCCACATGGTCCTGAAAAAGTAGGGGTTTCTCGTTCTCCAGTCTCCGGTATGGATTCACAACTTCTTCATATTTGACGAGCTTTCCGCCGACGAGAATGTTGGCCGGCGGGGATACGTGAATCTGCCTGGACTCATAGGGGGGAGATAGGACAAGGAATAGAGCGACCCTGATCCCCGCACATTCCTTTGCCCTTGCAAACCGAATGCCGGCGGAAGCGATGGATCGAACCCGCTCATCATCGGAGGCTAGATACACCAGGATGGCCAGGGAGGCTATGGACATGTACAGGACGATGCCGCTTTCTGGAATGGGAGGCTGGACCAGCCGCAGACACGCGAAAAAGAGCAGCCACGCAAGAAAAGCTCGAAGCAGGGAGGATCTAAGCACGGGGCCTCCCCCATCGAATCCGTTCCATCAAGAGGACCGCACCACCCACAAAAAGCAGAATCCAGGGTGAATAGTCCTTAAGCGGGGAAGCGGCCGTTTCCGGTCCCTTAAGGCCGGACAGATAAGCGACCAGGTCCCCCACTTCTTCTCTTGAGAGCCGCGCCTCATAGTCTTTCGGCATGTCTTCCGCGACTTTGCCCGGCTCATATCCCTTGACATACTGTGCCGCCGGCTTTGTGATGGAAATCCGAATGTAGTCAGGCGGGCTTATGGCGCCGATGCGTTCCAGATTCGGAGCATTGGAGCGCTCCCCCCCACCCTCACTGCCCACTCTGTGACATTCAGGGCATTCCATGTTCCAGAACAGGTCCCGCCCCCTCTGTATCCTTTTTTTTTCTTCAGAGCTCGTCATCCCTGTCTCAGTTTTCCTCTGAGCTGTGTCCTTTTCCGTCACACGAACCGTGACCTTCCCTCCCAGGCTCTGAAGATAAGCGACAACGACTTTCAGCTCCCCCCCTGAGAGAGATGTGGGTGGTTGGTCCTGAGAAGGCATGATATCGGGATATCCTGAAACGACAAAAAGGGACGGATTAATCAGGGAGTCCATCAGATACTGCTCCGAGGATTTCCCTGAAACCCTACCGGCCGCATCCCGTCCCACCAGAGCGAGCGTCCCACCAGAGCGAGATCAGGGCCGCGCTTTCCCAGGCTCTCTCCGAACCCGTGGCAGACCATGCAGTTCCCCCTGGGACCATGCACGATTTCTCGCCCCACTTCCACCATCTCCTCTTCCGTAATCCCCTGCCGGATCGCCGGGGGTGTGGGAGGATCCAGGCGCTTCTGAGGCACGAGCTGCCCGAAAAAGGCATAACCGGCACAAATCAAGAGAGCCAGGAGAACCAGATTACGGGCTTCCTTACTCACCGGAGCCCCCTGGAGGGACGCGCTCCGTCGCGTCCGGTTCTCCCCTCTCGCCCATCCAGATGATGAAGCCCACCAGGGCCAAAAAACAGACCGTACACCCGGAAACAACCAGGGTGGCATGCCCCACTGTGGGGGTAAAGGCCCCCGGGCTTGTGTCCTTCATGATCCCCCAGATGTGCCAGTGCTGGCGCAATGCGGAGCGGACATATCCCATGAGGCCCATGAGCCAGGTATAGGAAACAGCCAGAAAAAACAGGACATACTGCGAGCGGGGCGCAAGTTTCCCCCAGCGGATCTCGCCGAGAGTCCGGGCATTTCGAAAGATGGCGAGGTCCAGGGCAGTACAAAGAATCACGGTGAAGAGAACGATCAGAATCTGATATGCTGAGAATCCAACTCTGATGTGGGGGGGCGTCTGTCCTCCACTGGGGCCGAAAAACCCGAAAAAGTCGTAATAGCCGTAAATTCCATACCCTATTACAACCGCTGTGGAAGCGGCAAGGATGATGGCCTGGAGGGCCTGTCCCACAGGCGCCCAGGGAGCTGTAGGCGCCTTGTTGGCTCTCCTGTATAACATGAAATTCAGGAAAGTGGCAAGAATCATGAGATTCACAACAGTGTTCTTTGCCGACATGAGACCAAGGACCCCCAGAAAAGGATGAACAGCCCCCCCCATTTTCCTCATTTCTTCCGAAGTCGCGGGAAGGTTGTGGGGAGTGGCCCAGATCATCCAGCACACCGTCAAGACCGTCAGCAGATAAAAGACAAACTTCCCATATCTCTCGGATCCCGGAATCCTCTGCATACCGATCCACAAATAAAAATTTGCCCCAAGGAAGATGGCGCCGATCAGGACGGCCTGAAGGATCCAAAGCCAACTAAAGGCCCCGCCCATCATCTCCACACCCATCTGGCTGCTGAAATGGTAGATTTCCCTTCCGAGCCAGTAGCCCGCAAAGGGAAGCAGGATCAGGGCGGAAAGGGCAATGAAATTTCCGGTATATCCCATCCAATCATAATGGGCTTTCTCTTCCTCATTCCCCGCCCGGAGAAAACGATAGGCTGCATAAGCCGCGACAACGGCCCCTCCAAAGGAGACATTTGCGATCAGGCGGTGAATATTGAGGGGCATCCACAGAAATGTGGTCATCGCCTGTCGAAGGCTGAGAAGCCTTCCGGTTGGGTCCACCCCTGAAGGGGTGGTCATGAAGGCTACCCATGAATCTGCGAGAAAAAGGAGACCCGTTCCACAGAGATTCAACATGATGCCGATCCCTATATGGAGATTCTTGTTTCGGCGGAGCGGCTCCCAACTATACCAGTAAGCATAAAGAAACGCGACCTCAGCGAAGATGAGCGCAATATATACGCTCCAGACAGGGGAAAATACTCCACGCATGTAGTGAAAAAGCTTCGAGTAATGGAAGGCCAGCACCAGTAGCAGCCCGCATCCCATTACGGCAGTTGTGGTAAAGGCAAGGAAAAGAAGTTTCGTGAACTCCCTGGCCAGATGATCGTACTTCTCCTGTCCCGTCCTTGCGCCGATTATCTCCGCAATCACGGCAAATATGGGGACTCCCAGCACAAAAGCAGCCAGCATGAGGTGCAATTGGGCTATGACCCAGATGAGGACGCGGCTCCCCACAAGGGGGGCTTCCCGGTAGTCGGAGTGCGGCAGAAATCTCTGTATGAAAAAAAGAGCCAGATAAAGAAGACCAAGAATCAGAACCGCTTTCTTGATCCCCTTCAAGCTCTCACGAGCAACAGATCGGGAAGACGGGGCCATTCCTATTTCTTGGAAAGTGCAAAATCAGCGGTGCTTTTGCCCCCGTCCTTGATCGTGATATCTCTGGCCTGTGACCCAAAGCCTTCGTGCCATACCTTGATCTTGTACTTTCCTGCCGGGATGTTGGGGATCGTGAACCGGCCGGACTCGTCGGTAACGGCGAAATAGGGATGCTCGAAGACCACGATATACCCCTTCATCCATTTGTGCACACCGCACTTCACCTCCACAACCCCTGCATCTTTCAGGACAGCCTGTTTGGTGATCTTCATACCCTGGGTCGGTAGGGCCACATTGATGATCGTGTTGCCGTCCTTCTTGAGATTTGCATTATGAAGGGCGGGATCGGAGTTGATCACAGTCACGGAGCTCCCTGTCAAGGCTGCCTGAACATGAGGCACAAAACAGCACCCCTTGTTGTCAAGGGTGAGAGTCCCGGGAGAACCCTTTCCGGAGGCGCCTTCGATGCTCACTACGGAATACCTTACTTCCTTATTCCTGGAGATCACGTAAGTCTCATCAGGAACGGTCTTATGACAGACATCCTGATTGTTCGCGACCTGGAGCACGCCCGCCCTGGGCGGCGTGCCTTTCACAGTAACAATTCCGGACACCGATCCGCCTGCCGCATGCGCTTGAGAGCTTGATAAAAGGAGAAGGAGCGCTGCCGCGAATATGTGGAAAAAACTCATTTTCGTCCTCCTTCTTATGAAAAGTAAACAAGGAATTCGCAACTCCAGGACAAAATGCCTCTTGGAAGACCGTCTGATTACACGAATTTTCATTCATAGGGGCGCAGATGTGGGCGAACAAATAAAGGCCCTCGAGGCCAGGGCCACAGTGTACCATCACATTTCACTGGCTTTCCTGAAGCCGGATGCCGGGCTTTTTCGAGCGCCGGCGAAAGGGTCCTTCCTGCGGGCCTTGAAGAAGGCATTCTCCCACCTCACGTCGGACCCATCCAGGAAACTTCCGCCCCTTCCCGAAGCCCTTTTTCCCGATTCCCCGAAAAGCCTTGAGGATGAGTTTCGAAGGCTCTTCGGGCACACTGTTTCTCGTGATTTTCCCCCTTATGAAACAGAATATGGAAGCTCCCATGTTTTCCAGCAGACCCAGAGCCTTGCCGATATCACAGGCTTCTACAGGGCCTTCGGCCTGGAGGTCTCCACAGAGCAGCGCCAAAGACCTGACCACATCTCGGTGGAGCTTGAATTCATGCACTTTCTGGCTATGAAAGAGGTACACGCTCTGCGGAACAATCGCGAGGGTGCCGGAATTTGCGAGAAGGCCATGCGAAAATTTCTGGACGACCACCTCCTGCGGTGGGCGCCGATTTTCTGTGATCGGCTCCTGGCAGCACACCCTGACAGCTTCTACGGCCGGATGGCGGAAATTCTGAAGAGGTTTCTGGTGCTGGAATCCTCACTGTTTCCCTGAACCCCGCCCCCGTGATCGTCCGTTACTCCCGGGCAAAGAGGGCAAAAAACTCCATGGCCTGGCGAATACCTGCATCCAGGGGAGTCCAGAGGAGCTCGAGATCTTCCTTCGAGAGACCGAGGACAGAATAGAGAGATTTGTCAACGACTTCCGTGATCCTGCTGGAGAATACGGCCTTATCGGGACCCACGGAAGGGAATCCCAAATTGGTACAAAGGGCGTTGGCGAGCTGAATGATCTGGATCACCGGCAGCTCAGGGTACTTCTGGTGGTGCTTATGAATGACCTCAACCATCAGCCCCGGGAGATTCCAGCCCTTTCCGGCAATTGCCCCGATCTCCGCATGGTTGATGCCCAGAAGCCGACTCTCAACCTCGTGATGAGAAAGACGGCTGCTTTCGTACTGGTAATTAAAAAGGGCCATCCGGAAGGCCTTTGGATTGAAATTGCACAAAAGGACCTTCCCCACATCGTGAAGGAGTCCCCCGGCGAAGACCTCGTCAGGAGAACAACGCAACTGCTCTCCCAGGATTCTGGATACGATCCCGCACAAGATGCTGTGTCTCCAAAGCTTGGCCAGGTAAACCCGTTCACCTGAAGTAAAGGTATCAAAAATGGAAACACTGAGGGCTATCTTCTTCAGCTCTTCGAAGCCCATCAGGGCTATTGCGTGCCCCAGGCTGGTCACCTCATGAGTCAGGCCGTAGTATGGGGAATTGACTACACCGAGAATTCGGGTCGCGATCGCCGGAGCGGTGGACACGACGTCCGCCAGATCCTGTGCTGAAGAATTGGGGTCGCTGATGAGTTGTACGATGCGGATCAGTACCCCTCTGAAGCTCCGAAGGGAAACGCTGTATCCCAGAAGCCTGACAAAGGCCTCCTGTTTCTCGCGAAGCTCCTCATCCAGATCGGGCAAGCCGGTCACATCCCTTCTCGAACAGATTGCCCAACGGGGCAGGCATTTCCTTCCTGAAGGGGAAACTCCCTGCCGTCTTGAAAGTATTCGTTCATAAGGACCAAAAAGGAGGATTGTCAATGGTGGAAGAAATGGTTGGAACCAGCAGTGTCATGCTTACCCAGGGACAGATCAGGGATATTCTCATCGAGACAGGCGCGTTTCGAAAAGGACATTTCCTTCTCCCCATGGGCAAGCACACCAATCATTATTTCCAAATGCCTCTGGCTCTGAGATACTTCAATTACGCCCGTACCTTGTGTGTGGGCTTGAGCAGATTGTTGAGAGTTGACCCCAAGGTGACTTCCGCATTGCCCAGATGCAGCGTGGTAGGCCCGGCAAGCGGAGGAATCCCTGTTGCTTTCGGCGTTAGAGAGGCGTTGAACGCCGACCAGATCTTCTGGGTCGAGCGGGAAGAGGGGCATTTGAGCTTTCGTCAGTTTGCGGAAGTGAAACCCGGCGACAAGTGCATTCTCGTGGATGACATCACTTTTTTCGGGAATACCATGCAGGAGCTGGTGAAATTGATACAGGGGTCCGGCGGGATCATTCTTGCCATAGGAGTGATCGTAAATCCCGGTCTCGCAGGAACGGAGTTTGGGGATATCCCGTTCTATTCCCTGATAGACATCAAGACCGATCTCTATGATGAATCGAATTGCCCGCTCTGCAAGCAAAACGTTCCCCTTGTGAAAGTGCGAATCTGATCTACCCATCGGCGAAGACCTCCTCGGTAAGGAAAGCGGCATCCTTTTTTCCGTGCAGATTTCAAATTTAACTTGAATTTTGCACGGAAATTTGATATCATGAGAGTATGATTGTTCGGGACATTTCAAGAGAATTGCTTCGGTCTGCCGCGGAGTATCCCGTAGTCACGATCCTGGGTCCTCGTCAGTCGGGCAAGACTACCCTGGCTAGAATGACTTTTCCAGACAAGCCGTACTTCTCCCTGGAAGACCCTGATGTTCGAGTCGCGGCCGAAGCCGATCCAAGAGGATTCCTTGCTCAGATGGAAAGCGGCGGAATCCTGGACGAAGTGCAGCGTCTTCCGGCTCTTCTCTCATACCTCCAGGGAATCGTAGACAAGACCGGAAGGCATGGGCTATTCATTTTGACCGGCAGCCATCAACCACAACTGCACGAAATGATCAGTCAGTCGCTTGCAGGCCGAACCGCCATGTTGACTCTGTGGCCGTTCTCACTTACTGAACTCCGCCGCTATAAATCTACTTGGGGACCATTCGATTTGATCTCACACGGATTTTTCCCCCGGCTTCATGAAGAGGGGCTCGAACCGAGAAGGTTCTACAACGGCTACCTGCAGACCTATGTTGAACGGGATGTGCGCGCTCTAACGCAACTGCGTAACCTATCTCAATTTCAGAAATTCCTCATCCTCCTGGCTGGAAGGGTGGGGCAGATTGTCAACCACAGTTCCCTGTCAAGCGATGTGGGGGTAACCAGCACGACTATAAGGAGCTGGCTGAGTGTGTTGCAGGCTTCGTATGTGGTGTTCGAATTGGCTCCGTTTTTCGAAAATATCCGGAAGCGTGTAATCAAGGCCCCTAAGATATATTTCACAGATGTAGGTCTCGCCGCTTTCTTGCTGGGTATTCACACAGCAGAACAGGCATCCCGTGATCCCTTACGCGGTAATCTATATGAGAACCTGGTAATTGCGGAGATAGTAAAGGGAGCTATCAACAAAGGAATAAGACCGGAGATCTATTTCTTTCGCGACTCCCACGGGAATGAGGTTGATTTGCTCATCAAGGAAAGAGGGGAACTCATTCCGATTGAGACAAAGTCCTCCAGGACGTTTACCATGGATTTCGTGAAGGGCCTGGAGCGTTTTCAGGCATTGGGGCTTGATCGCGTTACTGCGGGCGCCGTTCTTTACGGCGGTGAACAACGATTCGACATGCGCGGTGTCCGTGTTTTCAACCCTCTCCTCGTGGACAATATCTGGGAGACCTTGACTGCATCTCTTTAGACCATGTCTTGCACCCTGTAACAAGATTCTCCGTGCCTCTGGGTCTCTGTGGCGATGAATTAGTGTTTCATCCGCGCCACAAAGGTCATGTAATGGGAGACTCTTGCCTCAAGCTCGGGTGTGAGATCTGCGAAGACAATCCCGTATAGATAATGGAGAAACTCGAAACCCACATAGTACTTCTCCAGGTCTTCCACCCCATATTGCTCCCGAAGCTCCGGGTCAAGATCCTTCAAGTCGCGGATTCGCCTTCCCCAAACCACCTTGCCTTGAAGTCGCAAAGGGGAGTCTTCCTGGATCTCGATGATGAGTCCCACAATCTTTCCCACTTCAAGGGGATCCTGTGTGAGCAGCCGCACCCCTCCCAGGCTCAAGTCAACGATCATGCCGGGGTCCACTCTGGATTCCTCTTCCCTTTCCAGAAGCATGAGCAGGAGCTTGGGAAGGCGCAGGAATTTTCTTCTATTCGTGATTTCTCTCACCCTCTTTCACCGATTCTTCAAGAAGAGCCAGAAAAAATCCGGCATCGGCGAGATCGCTGTTCATGGAAAGCATCTTGCGCAACGACCGGATCGCCTCGTCGAATTCACCGAGCTTATAATGCATGAGGGCCGTGTTGTACAGAGCCTCAAGATTGAAGGGATCAAGGGAGCACACTTCCTGAAACTCCAGCAGGGCATACTGGAGGAACTCCGTGATCTGGGACTGGGAATACAGGTAGCCCAAAGACATGTTCTTCTCAATCCCTTTGTCATCGGCGACACGTTTCGGCTTCTTCTGAAAGGCCCCCATCAGGGAGGACAGAAGGCCGCCTCCCGTGGGCCCGGCATCAGACCCGCCTCCCTGGGAAAAATCCCCGGGTCGCTTCACCTGAAAGCAGGAGCGGTTTCCATATTCGCGCCTTCGGCCAGGATCGCTCAGGAAATCAAAAGCGCCCTGAATCTGGGACCGCCTGTGTTGCGGCGCGTCTTGAGACTCCATCTCCCGGAGCCTTGCCTGGAAAACTCGATTGATATGCTCTTGAGGAGAAATAGGGGCCACCTCCAGGATTCGATAAGGGTCCCGATCTGTGTCGGTCACTTGTCCACTTCTCCTGAGCCCAGAAGAAGCAGCTTCTCCAGGCGATCCTCTCTTCCCTCAAGGAGCGGGTACTCCGAGCTTTGAAGCACAAACTCCTCGACTTCCCCACAATACTGCTCGAATTCAAGGCCATGAAGGAAATGCAAATAGTCGAGGCCTGGAGCAAACTGGACGGCGCTGTCGCCATAGAGACCGGCGAATCCCTGTCGGAGAGGCTCCATTTTCAGCATCTGCCTGCGCCAGACAACTTTTCCGCCGACTCTCAAGGGAAGGTCTTCCTGGAGCTGAATGGTGAGGAGAATGCGTCTCTCGACAGGAAACTCGCGCTGGGCCAGCAGACGCGCCCCTGCCCCATTGATGTCCACTATGAGACCCGGATGTGGACGGGACGCATCTTCCTCGTGCGCAACGATCAGGAACAGCTTCGGATAACGAGGAAGGCGGCGGAGCTCCTGGTTTTCCATGGGGTCTCTATTCTGCCGGAAGGAAACGCCCTCCTGCCTCCGAAATAGGCTATCTATAGTTCTCACGCAAAGTATCGCCATGTGTGCGACCGTTGCTACGGGGTCCTGCCGCCTGCGCCAGCCCACGGTGCTCACAAACTCCCATCCCCCAGTCGGGGCACCCGCGCGAAGCGTGGGTCGCAGTTTGCTCCGCGCCTTAGGGCGCCCAGGCTCCGGCGTCACCAACTTTCAAGGATGACTATGATTGATTCCCTGAGGCAAAGGAGGTTCACAGATGGAACGCCCTTCCTCTTCGTCCGGCTATGTTGACGCCGCATCACCGCCTACGCTGCAATTGTTCGATAGAGTCATGACCCAGGCTTTTCTCAAAGGCGCCAGTGACATCCATATGGAGCCGCAACGGGACAAGCTGTATATCCGCTATCGAATTGACGGCTCTCTGCAGACTGTCCTTGAAATTCCTAAAGAGAGCGAATCGAACCTGATTTCATCCGTCAAGGTGCTGGCGAGCCTCGATATCTTCGAAAAACGAAGACCCCAGGACGGGAAATATGTCACAACGATTAACGGCGCCCCTGTCAATGTGCGGGTCTCCACCATTCCCTGCGGATACGGGGAAAAGGTGGTGTTGCGCATCTTCGACAAGACCCGCTTCACGGTGGGTCTTGAGCAGCTCGGCGTCCAGGGGGAAATCCTGCTGGATCTGGAAGAGCTCCTGCAAAAGCCCTGGGGCATGATCCTTGTCACAGGGCCTACCGGCAGCGGGAAAACCACGACCCTCTATGCGATCCTGAACAGGCTCGCATCACTGGCCAAGAACATAGTCACCCTGGAGGACCCGGTGGAGGCCGACATCCTTGAAAGCACAACCCTGCCGGTGGGAATTACCCAGGTGTCCATCAATCCGAAGGCGGATTTTGATTTCGCCTCAGGGCTGCGGTCCATTCTGAGGCAGGACCCGGATATCATCATGGTGGGAGAGATTCGCGACCAGGAAACGGCGGAAATCGCCATCAGCACATCCCTGACAGGGCGGCTGGTTTTCTCCACTTTGCACACAAATGACGCCGCCGGAGCAGTGGCCCGATTGATTGACATGGGAGTGGAACCCTTTCTCGTCAGCTCCTCCCTGTCGGGCATTGTAAACCAGCGGCTGATTCGGGTCATCTGTGAGATCTGCAAGGAACCCTATGATCCCCCGAGGGACATACTGGACAAATTGAAAATTCCGGAGGTTGCGGAGAAAATCCCCATTCTCTATCGAGGAAAGGGCTGCGAAAAATGCCAATATACCGGATATCAGGGGAGAAAGGGAATTTTTGAGTTGATGAAAATCAACGAAAGCTTGAAAGATGTCATATCAGGCGGGGTTTCGGCAAGCACAATCCGGCGAATCGCCCGATCCACGGGAATGAACTCTCTCAGGGAAGTGGGGCTTCACGATGTAGCTATTGGTGTGACCACCCTGGAAGAAATCTGCAGAGTGCTCTTTGTGGACGAGCAGCTTGAGGCCACGTGCCCGCACTGCGGCCACCCCACCAAGGCCGATGCCGTCGTGTGCCCCCATTGCATGAAGCTGCTGAAAAACAACTGCATAAGATGTGAGCGAATCCTGGAGCCGGAATGGGTCGTTTGTCCCTATTGCGGCGAAAGAAGCTGATTGGGGAGTTCCGGAGAGCGGTCAGTGCCGCGGCGAGCGACCCACGATCTGCATGGCCCTCATGAGGGCCACAGTCAAGTCCACATTAAATTGTACGAGCATCTCATTGAGCTTGGCATACACATAACCGGTATCTGCCACCACATAGCGGGGGGGGAGCTGATTCAAGGCAATAGCCAGCACGTCGAGCTTGCAATGCTCGCAGCGGCAGATAGTACGATCTTTTTCCAGAATCTCATTCAGAGTTCTGCGAAGAGCCTCTTCATTATAGTTCTTGAGTTCCATTCCTCACGCTCCTGTACACATTCAGCTTCCGGCGCTTCCCGGAGCCGACCGCCCATATGTTCCATAAAGGACCCCTTTTCTCCTCCAGCGGAGTGAGGCGATCCCCCAGGACTCCACGGTAGGCGTTCAGCAACTCCGCCTTCACCCGCACGCTTGGGCATATCGAGGACACAGATTTCAGAGGCGTTGAGTAAAGTTTGCGCTCTCTCCTGTGCCTTTGAAGAGATATTCTGGAAGCGACTATTTAAGAACTAAAATCTCCAATCATCTTCCCTCATAATCTTATCTTCAGCCCCATCTCGCTCATCATGTGAAGTAAGGCTTCCGCGTTGCCGACTGCATCGTCCACAGGATGGTGTGAGTGCTTGGTCTTTCGCAAGTGCTTGAAGCTGCGGGACGTATCTCTGACCATCCCCTTGTAGAGTGAGCCGAGGTTGGTTGAGCTGAAGCCAAAGGGGTTTGTTCCGAGAAAATGATGGAAGTACCAATTGATGAACTGCCAGTCGTAACCGTTTCTTTCACAGGATCCTCAAAGAATAGAATTTCATCCCGTGTGAATCCACTGACCTTGAGTGCCTCGGGGTTCCACTTGTCTGAGATGGGCTTAAGCTTGCCAAAGAATGTACGGTTGAGACCTGACTCTACGATAACCGCACCGAAGCAGATCATGGAGAAATCGCCTGGAATCGGCCCATCTGACTCTATGTCAACCATCACGTATGTCATGTTTCTTCTCA